>SLIL01000199.1 GCA_007135645.1 Bacteroidales bacterium | reverse complement strand
AGGTTGTTAATTCCATGCCTTACCGCGTAGCGGTTGAATTATTGTAGAAAGTATTGCACCCTTGTTCTCTTTTACCGCGTAGCGGTTACACCTAAAATCATAATGTGTCAAAGTAGAATTAATCCAGTTGCTTCAATTTGATAAAATTACAATGGCATGGTCAGGTCAAAGTCGGCCTGGAATACAATCTCGCCATGGTAAAGCAGACGGTAGCTGAAATTGCTCATATCCTCTTCCAGTACCACATTCCATTCCCTGTTGAGGGTGTCGGTAAGCAAAGCAATGGTGTATTCATCGGCTGGGAACTTTTGCTTGAAAGCAGTGCCGGTGCGATCCGAATAGCCTCCGTATAGGGTTTGCTCTTCGGGTGTACCATCGGGATAGCGGTGATCGTGCCGAAACCTTAGCCTGCCATCTTCCACAAGAAACATCCAGGTTCGCGACTGGTCTTCATCCATATGAAAGGGGATGTGTACATGGGTTTCCTCACACACGGTTACATGCATAACCATATCCCTGCCTTCCCAGCTTTCGCGTCCTTCCTGCATGTAGGTTTGCCTGCCTCTGAAGGATTGTCCGCACAGGCTGGCCAGGTTGTTGAGAAACGCCCGCTCTTCAAAGGTAAGGGTTTCCTCAGCAGCAACAGTTTCAGGTGATTGCGGATCCCGGGGTGCGCCACCACAGTTTATCAGCAAAAAAGCAAGCACCGGTAGTACAAATAAGATCTTTTTCATAGTTTTTTTGACTTTGAATGGTTTGTAATGTTACTATTGGCAACAAAAATAACAAAACTTTTAAACTTCTCTCCGGGCAAGATTCTCTCTGAACACCCGCATGAAATTACCCGACCACACTTTCTCAATCTCTTCTTTGGTATATCCTCTTCTGAGCATTTCTATGGTAATGTTATGCATTTCGCTCACATCATAACAATCCTGCAGATGGCCACCACCGTCAAAATCACTTCCAATTCCTACGTAGTCAATGCCCACGAGGTCAACAATATGGTCAAGGTGATCTATAATGTCCGAAACCGTGGCAAGCTCAGAAGGATATTTCCTGTCAATTTCAAACCATTCATTACGGGCCATGTCCATTTCTTCGTCAGTGAGGTCACGGAAGTTGTTGTACTTTCTTCTCAGCTCTGCCCTTGCCGAGTCTCTGGGCGGGTTGGGTGGCAACTGGGTAACATACAGGAAGCATAATTGTACCACACCTCCATTCTCTGCCAGGGCTTTGATCATTTCATCGGTCATGTTGCGAGGATGATCATAAACCGCCCTTGCATTGGAGTGTGAAGCAATAACAGGTGCTTTACTGAGTTCTATCACATCAAAAAATGCCTGATCAGAAATGTGGCTCACATCAACCATCATTCCCAGCCTGTTCATTTCAAGGATGAGTTCCCTGCCAAAATCCGAAAGACCCCCATGCAAAGGTCCGTCAGGATCAGTGGAGCTATCGCAAACATGATTGTTGCGGGAGTGCGACAAGGTAATGTAGCGTGCACCAAGGTCAAAGTATTTTTCCACGAGAGAAAGATCATAGCCAATAGGGTAAGCATTCTCCAGTCCAATATAAACTGCTCTTTTCCCTTGTTCCTTCAGCCGGTAGGCATCATCGGGGGAAATTGCAATTTCGGCAACTTCACTGTTTTCTTTCACTACACTGTGGATGGACTCAAAAATATTCAAAGCCCTTCGTTGTGCATCAGCAAAGGCATCAGGGGAGCTTTCACCCTGGCCCAGGAAAACAGCAAAAAATGCAGCATCCAGTCCTCCTTCTTTCATACGCGGGAAATCCAGCTTCCCACCTCCCTGGCGTGGATCATTTCGCTGGCCCATGTCAAATCCGGGCCTGCCAAACATCAATGGGGTATCGGTATGGCTGTCAAGGGTTACAATTTGCTCATGAATTTCACGGGCTTGCTTTTCAAGCTTTCGCTGCTCTGTATTGCAGGCCTGCAAAATAAATACAGCCAGCAATACCGGAAAAAATAATCTTTTAAAAATCATCATCTGGGGGGTATTAAAGTTACTATTTGGTTGCTATGGAGCGAGATCGATCATAAAAGCATACTGCATGGCCAGCTCCCTTAACCGCTGGAATCTTCCCGAGGCACCACTGTGCCCTGCCTCCATGTTGGTATACAACAGAATTTTGCTGTTACCTGTGTTGTAATCGCGCAGTTTGGCGGTCCATTTAGTGGGTTCCCAGTATTGTACCTGGGAATCGTAGAGGCCCGAAGTGATCAGGATATTGGGATAGGCCTGCCGGCTGATCTGATCATAGGGAGAATAAGACAACATGTATTCATAATAAACCGGATCATTGGGGTTTCCCCATTCATCGTACTCGGAAGTGGTGAGTGGAATAGTTTCATCCAGCATGGTGGTTACCACATCTACAAAAGGCACCGCGGCGATGATCCCGTTGTATAGTTCGGGCCGCATGTTTACCACTGCACCCATGAGCAAGCCACCTGCACTTCCTCCGCCAGCGAATAAGAAGTCGGGTGATGTATATCCTTCTGCAATCAAAAATTCGGAAACATCAATAAAATCATTAAAGGTATTGATCTTGTTAAGCAGTTTACCGTCTTCATACCATTGCCTCCCCATTTCCTGTCCTCCTCTCACATGGGCCATAGCATAAATAAAACCCCTGTCAAGCAGGCTTATGAGGTTGGAATTGAAGCGCGGGTCCATGCTGGCACCATAAGAACCATATCCGTATTGATAAAGGGGGTTTTGTCCGTTTTTTTCCATGCCTATGCGGTAAGCAAGGGTAACAGGCACTTGCGCCCCGTCGCGGGCTGTTACAAAAAACCGGCGGGTTTCGTATAACTCCTGGTCAAAATCACCCAGCACGGTTTGTTGCCAAACGGTGGTTTGTTCGCGGGTTTCCATATCATAATCGATCACCGAAGAGGGTGTTGTGAGGGAAGTATAGGAGAAGCGAAACACCCGGGTGCCCATTTCACGGTTTATGTGAATGGCCGCTGTATAGGCCTCTTCTGCAAAATTGAGATAATGCTCCTGATTGTTTGTTTTGTTGATGATGCGCATTTGCCTGAGTCCATTGGTGCGCTCCTGCAAAACAAGGTAATCAGTAAACAACGCAAAGCCTTCCAGGAGAACATTATCCCGGTGGGCAATTACCTCTCGCCAGTTTTGAATCCCGGTGCGTGAGGCAGGGGTTTCCATTAAGCGGAAGTTTCTTGCCTGGTGATTGGTTCGTATAAGAAACCGACCATTGTTGTGTTCAATACTATAAATCAGGTCTCTTTGACGGGGTTGAAACACGCGGAATTCCCCCATGGGATTGTCAGCCTCCAGCAACAGGATCTCGTTGCTGAGGGTGGCATTTGGATTAATGGTAATGTATTTTCCGTCTTTGGTTTTGGATACTCCCATATAATAAAAGGTATCATCTTCCTCATAGTAAACCTGGGTAAGATCACCACTGGGAGTATGGTACCTGAATACTTTGTAATATCTTAGAGTTCCGGGCTCGATGGTGGTGAAGAATATGGTCTGGTTATCATTGGCCCAGACCACATCACCGGCTGCCATTTCTATTCCGGTTGCTTTTACGCTGCCGCTTTCCAGATCCTTAATATATATGGTATGCTGGCGTCGGCCCAATGTGTCGGCCGTGTATGCTATTCGTTTGTTGTCGGGGCTTACACTAAAGCTCCTGATCCTGTAATAACTATAGGGTTGTGCCATTTCGGGTACATTGAGAAGGATCTCTTCCGGTGCTTCCATACTTCCTTTTCTTCTGCAATAGATTGGATATTCCCCTCCTTCCTCAAACCGGGTATAGTAATAGTATCCGTTGTCAAAATAAGGCGCGGAACTGTCATCCTGCTTTATACGCCCCAGCATTTCCTGAAACAGGCTTTCCTGAAGATCTTCGGTGTGTCTCATCCGGTAGCGCAGGTATTCGTTCTCTGCTTCCAGATAAGCGATCACGTTGGGATTTTCGCGATCGTTCATCCAGTAATAAAAGTCGATCCGTGTATCGCCGTGCATGATCAGTTGCTTTTCAATTCTTTCTGCTACCGGTGCTTCTGTCTGGCGGTATTCTGCGGGTGTGCCACATGCAACCATTGCTGTAATGATTGCAATGAATACGATGTTTCTCAGGGTGTTCATCATGTTTAAAATAAATGAATGTTGAATAATATTATGATAATTAAATAGTAAGTTTACATGAGAGAATGGAAGAAGGGTGAGGCTGGTATTTCTCTTTTCTAAGTGTTTCCATGCTACAATTTTACTAATTAAAAATCAGATTCGCGTAATGCATAAAAAAAATTGTCTTATTTTTAGAAAAAAAAGACAACAGATACAATCTGAAAGCACTTTATATGAAGGAGCAATTGACAGAAAAAATGATCAGGGAGCATAAAGTTTCTATTCATGCTGTTTTAAAAGAAGAGTTTGAGAGAAATGCCATTGAGGATCTTGAACAACTGGACAATTGGCTGGAAAACTACCAGGCTTTGTCAGCCGGTTTTTTTAAAAAACTGGAAAAGATTTCGGAAAAGCAGGACAAGATCAGGATTATTCATGAGCATATTCTTTACAGAAAAACTGTTCTTGAGCAGCTTGACAGCTGGATTAAGGACAGGAAGACTCTGGTAGCAAAGGATGCATTTTCATCCTTTGAAGCAAAACTGGATGATTTTTTGCACAAGCAGCCCGTTTGGTGGGTAACCAATCAGAAAGAAGAGCGGTTCCTGAAACAACCTCTGGATTCGCGTTGGGTTGCTTTTAAGAAACTGCTTAAACGTATCGGATATGCAATTCATATCCTACCTGCAAAATTTAAAAACTATTTCAATAAGCTTACCAAAAGACCCATTAATCCGTTACCTGTCTGGAAACAGAACATACCGGTAAAAAAGCTTTCTTTGTGGTATTATCAGAATTTCTTCCTGTTGCACTACAAAACTTTCAGGAGCGAAATAATGAAGGATACAGCGCTCATTGCCAAAAAACTATGGGCCAAAGATGATGATTTTTACCAGCAGTTTGCAGGGTTTATCAATGGTTCTGATCAGCGTGACACACTGTTTACTTTGTTCACTGATAAACTAAAGCCGGGTCTTTTGGAGATGAAACAAGAGATTGCTGAAAAGAAAAGTACCGTTGCCCCGGGAATCGATGCCATCCTGGTTAAGCTCGATGCTGAATTTGATCAGCAAACAGAAATTGCCGGTACCCTGGAGTTCTCATCGATGAAATTCAGAACCTCACGAAGAAAACGTTATTACACCAGTATTGCCCGATCAGCAGTACGCAACTTTAATCGCAGGCACAATACACTCTACACGTTGGCCGATGACTGGAAATTTAACCAGGAGATCTATATCCTGAAGGGAACGGCCCTGAAAAGTATGATGCTGTTTCAGTCCAGGATTAAGTCACGGGCAGAGGTGGTAAGCAAATCACTGGAAAAAATCCCCGTGTTTCTGCAGCAGATCAACGAGGGGATTCAGCAGGAAGAGCTTGTAAATCTGCGCAAAAATCTTCAACAACTCAAGTATAGCAGCAGCAAAACACTGATCAGCTCTATTATCCCCGAGGTTTCTGATCTGATCCTGGAGCAGGGCTTTCCGGTTGTGATTGATGAGGCTGAACAAGGGTTGCAATCGGAGCTGGCCAATATGACCCATGAGCGAATCCTCATTGAGGACTTCGATCCGGCTAAAGACTATAATTCAAAGTCATTACAGGCAGTTAATCCTTTGGAGATCATTGATTTTGAGATGATCGCAGGGGTTAAGAAAACACTGTTGAGCATTAAAACCTTTACCATTGAGAAGCTGGAACGGATCAACAACGAGCTGGAGCATATTGGTCGTATGGTGGTTTTTAACCTGGACTCTGCCATGGCCATGCTCGATGAACAGGGAGATGAAGCAACAGAGCAAAGTTATGCTGATGCCAAAGCTTCTATGGAAAGGGCCATACAAAACTACTTTGAGCTCAAATCCTTGTTTGATACTTTCATTGCTGATATCCAGAAAAGATTTGGTGACAGCACCGAAAAACTTTCGTTGCAACTCAACGACCTTACCGACAACAGGCGGGTGGCTGAGATCAGGTACCGCATTGCCAGGGCAAAGGCCCTGAAGAAAGGTGGCCAGGCCTGGATTATCCTGAAAAACTTTTTAAAAGCCCAGTGGCAAAACCTGAGGAAATACTATAAATTTTCCAGGAAAAAAATTGATTCGGGGGTACAACTTTTAAAAGGGCAACTGGGTATTCGTGAAATCCCGTCTGATATATCCTTTGAGATCAGTGATTACCTGGTTTCGGGCGATGCCAGGGTGATGAACCTGCCTTTTGTTTACAGACGGTTGTTTGTGAACGAACCCCTGAAAGATGCGACCTTTTTTTTGCCACGCAAATCAGAGTTCGACAAACTGGATAAGGCTTTCATTAACTGGAAGAACGATGCATTTGCACCTGTGCTCATCTATGGGGAAAAGGGGAGTGGCATCAGTTCTTTCGTGCATATGTTTGTAAAAGAAAAGATCAGGCAATCGCCGGTGGTGTATTCTGTATTGCCGGTCAAACGCATACAAACCGAAGAAGACCTGCTGGCGATGCTGGGAATGAGCTTCAGGGGACAGGCATTTACCAGATTGCAGGAACTCTATGAATTTACCGATGAGCAAGAGCCCTTTGTGGCCTACCTGGATAAGCTGCATCTCATGTTTCTGAGGCAGCCTGGTGGTTTCAACATCCTGAAAAAGTTTTTCGAGATCATCAGCCATACCAGCAAAAAGGTGTTCTGGATTTGTACCTGCGGCATGTATGCTTCGCTCTATCTGGATAAATCGGTAGGGTTGTATGATTATTTTCCGGTGTTGATCCAGATGAAAAACCTGAGCCGCGATGAAGTGCGCAAGATGATCATGATGCGCCATAAGGCCAGTGGTTATGAATTATTGTTTAAGCCTTCGGCAAATGATATAGCCGAAAGGGGGTTT
>SLIL01000182.1 GCA_007135645.1 Bacteroidales bacterium | reverse complement strand
TTTCAGAAAAAGAACCCCGATGAGAAACAGGAGTTTTTAATGGAGAAATATTTTTCTGCCCTCAACAGGTTTTCTCAGTCCAACATTGCCTTTGCCATGAATTTATGGCTGAGAAGTGCCGAAAAACCGCAGGAAAACCGCATTGAACTCAATTCGCTGGACACCCTCGATTTCAGTTTTATTTTTAATCTTCCCACGGAGGTCATTTTTGGCCTGCATGCACTCATTATGCACGAAAAGCTGGATGTTTTTCAGCTTTCCCAGGTGCTGAGTATCAGCCGCCGGCAGGCTTACCTTCTGTTGATGAGGCTTGCCGACCGCGGAATCGTAAAGGAAGAGAAAGGCCAGTATACCATACATCAGCTTCTTTACAGGCAAACCATTTTATTGCTTAAAGACAAAAACCTGATTCACTAACAAAACATGATTGAGTACACTCCGAAAAGTCCTTGTATAATGCAATTAAAAAAAACAGTCCTTGGTAATTCGTATAATTTCAATTAGTTGCGAGCTCCCCCTCTTAGGGGAATGGGGGCTATTGTGCTTTTGGGAGCAGGCTAGTAATTTTAAACCCTAAAAATATGAACGGCAATTTGTTTTTAAAAACAACATTTGTATGGCTTTTTTTGTCAATGATCTTTTCTTCAGTATGGGCAGTAAATGATACATTGCCAGCGGAAAGGATAGTCGAACCTGTTGCAGAACGCCCGGCCGGTGAGGAAGCCAATACAATTACTGCTGCCAGACAACAAAACGATAATTCAGAGGCAGATAGTAATGGGTTGGAAACAACAACGACTGAAGAAAGAGCCCCTGAACAGGAAGGAGAGGGTTCACGTTTGCGTGATGAGCTGACCCAGGCTCCTGATGTGAGAGACATCATTTCCATTTCCAAAATCTTCTGGGCTCTGGTGTTTATCTTTATCGGCTATTTTATCATCAGGGCTGTTTCAGGAATTCTGGCGCTGATTGCTGACCGGCATGTGAAACACAAAGCTTCCATCAGGCGCACCCTCCCTGTGGTAAAGATTGCAGGGTGGGCATTTATCGTTTACATCATTGTGAGTGGAATATTTCAACCACCGGCTGAAACCGTATTTGCATTTTTTGCAACAGTGGGTGTTGCCGTGGGTTTTGCTTCGCAAGATCTGCTGAAAAATATTTTTGGAGGGATCATGATCCTGTTTGATAAACCTTTTCAGATCGGCGATAAGATAGAATCGGGCAAGTATTACGGAGAAGTAATGGAGGTGGGGTTACGGTCTACCCGCATTGTTACTCCTGACGATAGCATTGTCACCATTCCCAACTCAGAAATGATGAACCAATCCATTTCCAATGCCAATTCCAGTGAAAACAATTGCCAGGTGGTGGCCGAGTTATTTCTGCCGGTTACTATTGATACGCGCAAGGCACGGCAGATAGCAACCGAAGCGGCCCAGATATCAAAATACGTGTATCTGAACAAACCCATCGCCGTGGAATACTCCAATGTGCTCGTACCCAAGGGTTCTTTCCTGAAGATGAGGCTAAAGGCCTATGTTATGGATGTGAGGTACGAGTTTCCTTTTCAGAGTGAAATGACAGAGGTGGTCCTACGCGAACTTGCCAGGGAGGGTATGCTGGACTTTAGCTAAGCAAAGTGCGCGCTGTTAATCCCCTTTCTTAAAAATCACAATATCCTGGAAATCGCGTTCCTCTTTTCGTTCCATATCGCGCCAGTAGCCGGGAATAAAGTCAATGATGGTTAATTGATTCTCCGTTGCCAGTTGCCGCGATAAAAAATCAAAATCGAAGGCAACATTGGCCGATTTAACTCTTGGATCCATTAATTTATAATGTCCGTGATCAACAGGGAAGGTGAAATATCTTTTGGGTGTTATGGGAGGGGTTTGATTGCCGAAAACAAAGAAAGTGGCAAAACATCTGCCTCCGGGTTTCAAAACCCGTTCAATCTCTTTCATGTAATTTTCCACCTCCTCGGGCACCATGTGTGTAAAGACCGAAGTAAGGAAAACAAAATCAAACTCATCGTTTTTGTAAGGAAAGGTGAATTCTGCTGCTTTGTCTCCTGATGAGGAATACAGATCATTTTGCAGACTGACCAGCTGAAAGCGAAAGTTGGAATACCTGGAGGAAATGTTCTCGCGGCACCATTTTATTCCGGTTTCCACGATATCAAAACCCTCATAGCTGCCGGCAGCATCAAGGTACCTGGTCAGTGGCAGGGCCATACGCCCGATTCCACAGCCCACATCAAGCACCCTGTGGTGGGGTTTGAGGTCTCCGTATCGGTTAAAGTACGAGAGGTAAAGCTCACCGGCTTTGAGAAAATCGCCCGTTCCGGTATAGATCATGCTTCGCGGTGGTACCAGTTCTTTGTTCTTGCCTCTGACAAAATCCCATAAGTCGGCCGGAAAAAATACAATCCTTCTTACAAGGAGTCTCTGGCCCGGAGTAAGCAGATAATACAACTTACGCAACATGATCGTTATAATTGATTATTTCCTAATACTGTTTTCCTGTTCAATTAAAAAAGCTTCAAATGCAGCATTTAATCTTTTGATTTTTTCTGCTGCCATATGTATTTTATTTATCGCAGAATGAGTTTACGCATTTCCCTGCCACCATTCCAGCTAACCAGAACAAAGTAAATACCGCTGATTTGCTCCCCCAGGTCAATCTCAAATCTCTGATCCCATGTTTCGGCCACTACGGCAGATTCATAAACCTTGCTCCCGGTTGTATTGAAGATCTCAATCTGCACCGGTCCGCCTGAAGGGGTCATAACAATGCTGAATTTTCCCGGGGCAGGATTGGGATACAATTCAAACAGGAATTTTTCCTGCCAGGAAGCAACACCAGTGTCAATTTGCTGAAAAACTGCTTTGGCAGCAACATCTCTTGTCATTATTACCGTAATCTCCTGATCATTGTAAACTATATCGTCATCGTCCATTTTCCACTGCTTAAACATCCAGCCCTCTGCAGCAACAGCGCTTAACAACACCTCTTCGTTCTCTTCGTAGCTGTAGGTTCCCGGCGCAGGAGTAGTTTGCCCTTCTCCTTCCGTTGAAATGGTTAGTTCATGAGTAGTTACTTCGGTGATCAAAATGTAGTTCTCTTTTAAAACCTCTTCCCCGTCAATGGTAAGCGATATAGTTTTACTTCCGGGTGAATCGTATTGCACCTCAATACTCTCCAGGGTATTGGATGATGAAGGATTGGCACCCTCACCAAAATCCCAGGATACTTCTGAAACATCAGCCGGGTCAAGACAACCGGTATATTGAAAAACTATGGTCTCGAAGGTATTTGCCGCAGTTTTGTCTGCGCTGAAATTTACCGCTACCCCTCCCACATCAAAGGACCAGGGGCCAGTAGCTCCTGGAAAAGGCCGGGTTATGGTTTTATGCTCATTGGACGCACTGATGAAGTACTTAACAGTAGCATTGCATGCCTGAGCCGGAATTATAGCCGTGTACTGATCGCCTTCTGACTGCATGGTAATTTCTGTAAACCCTTCCTGTCCGGCTGTTTTAAAGAAAACACTGGCAGAAGTGATCCCATGTGCATTTGTTATGGTAGCCTCAACCAGATAATCATCGTACATATCTTCGATCTCCCTGATGCGGGCATGGGAAATAAAAATAGGGTCTGTAGCGGCAATCTCACGGGTGATACAGTGAATGGCTCCACTGGCACCAATCACATTCTCCATGTAAACCCCCATAATCTGGTAGCCTGGCATGGCCTGTTGATAGATTTCCATCGCCTCCTGATTGAGGGCGCTATGATGATAGGTTGGGATCAGCACCAGGTCATTGAGAATAAGGGAATTGGTAAATGTGCGATAGGAAGCTGAGGGTGGATAATTGCCAGACTGACTGGGTACCATGGGGATGCGCACCACCTGGTAATCCCTTCCGAAGCAGGTTTGATAACTGGACAAAACATAGTCAAGATTGGCTTCAATAAAAGGACCATCCGATATTCCGGCCGGAAAATCGCCCACAAGCAGGGTTTCTTCGTCCAGCAGTTTCATGTGCATATCCAGATGGCTGATATTATCGTAGGGCAGTTCGTCCATTTTAATATAGCGATCAATGCCCATGAAGCGATACTTTATTTCATCTACCTGTGCTTCTGTGAGGTTGGGGTTTTCAGCAAGGATCAATTTGGATGAGAAACCGGTACCATGGCCGTCGCTCATGAAGTTACCTCCGGTAGCCACAAGACGGTTTGGATTGGTGGTCATTTGAAAAATGGGGATGTCGAGATAGTTTGCCATGTTTGCCGGGATCTGGTTGTCCAGCGGACGGTGGGGCCGGTTGTAGATCCAGTCCACAAAAGCCAGCTCATCGGTATCTTTCAGATAAATGCTCTGAGGACCAAAATCTCTTACCCAAACAGAATTAAATCCTAAATCAAGAAGGGTGATATTGTCCATGCTTATACCACCCTGGGTAAGAAACGACTGTACATTGGATGGATTGCTGGTAACAATATAAACGGGAACTCTCAGTTTGGCCTGTTTTACAATTTCTCTTAATTCATTCTGATAGGAGGCCCAGGTGATGATCAGTCCACCTGCTTCCTCAAACTCAGCAGGCGTGCGCGGCGGAAAGTCTGGAGGCAGAATACCTTTATCTCCATATTCATAATTAAGAATAAAATCGGGATAAGCTTTTTTTTCTTCCTCAGTAAGGCCCTTGGGAAGATCCTGGGTAAAAACTAAACTTGTATAAAGGAAAAAGATGGTAAGAAAAGGTAGAAAACGTAACATAATGAATGGTTGATTTTTTTAAAAAACTTAACTGACAGCGACTTGATTCATAACTGTAACGGAATAAATTCCGGGCTCCGTTAAAATATCCTGCAAAGGTAACCCTTTCTGTGATTCAATGTAATGTAGTTAATTTAATTTATGATGATGTTTGTCTCTTATTCTTTTGCTGATTGTTTGGTAATAAGTGTATATACTTATAATAAAAATTGTGGTAAACAACTACAAACATCTATGAGAATAAGCAATTAATAAATACGGTATTGCACGAATTGTTTATTAAGATAAACTCGAGTATTTTTCGATATAATTGCAATTTGTATCGATGTTTTTGTAAGTGTTTGATTATTAGGGTTGAGTAGATAGAGGTATTGAATTTAATTCAATGCAAAAACAACTAATTGCCTGATTTACTTGTAATCTGAATATTCTACTGTATGATAAAAAAAATACTGTTTTCTCTTTTTCTGATTTCGCTTGTTTCTTCTGTTTCGGGAGCATTCTACGTAGTTTCCAATTTGCCAGGAACTGAAAGGGACTTTAGCAGTATTCAATCCGCTATAGAACACGCAGCCCCCTATGATACAATATATGTAAAAGGTTCGCCTACCAACTATGGTAATGTATTGCTTGAAAAACCCCTTGTACTGATCGGAGAAGGGTTTTCAGGGGAGATCCATTCTGGACACACAGCCAAATTAACCCGCATCCTTTTTACAGCCAACCCATACCGCAGAACCATATCCTCAGGAAGTGTTATCATTGGCTTTGAGTTTCCCTTTTTTCCGGGTCAGAGAGCAAATATTGTAACTGTTGCCAATGGGCACACCAAAATCCAAGATGTGGTAATGGAGCGCAACTGGTTCTGGTTTGCTGAGATAGCAGGCAGTGCCGAAAACTGGGTGTTCAGAAACAACATCATAAGAGGTTGGGTAAAAGGTGGAGCAGGAAATGGGAATGGCGGTGCTGCCGGTTTTCATTTTCACAATAATATTCTGAATTCTTTGATGGAGTTTCAAAGGGGAGAACTAACCATCGAAAATAACATTATACTGGGACGATTAAAAGATATTTCTGATGCGCAGGTAGCAAACAATATCTTTACCCGGGAAGACTATTTCCTGGAAGAAGTTTATGGCAGCAGGTTTTTTAATAATATTGCCATGGGCGAAAAAATTGGCAAGGAAGATTGCTATTCCAATCCTGCAAGTTTTGAATCGGAATATTTATGCGAAGGTTCTGCCAATACAGGCAGCTCTAACAGGGTTGCCTTTGATCCGGGCTTTGTTTACTGGCCCAGCAACGACATCATGGGTGGTAGTGTTTTTAAACTGGCTCAGGGTTCACCGGCCAGAAGTTCGGGGCGAAGAGGTGCTGAAATCGGGATATTCGGAGGTACTCATCCCTTCCCTGTAAATGCATTTATGAATCCCGAGATCGACGATCCCTTTCCTACTTTTGTAACCAGTATTTATTAACCAAACCGGGGTTAATAAGTTATTCTTTTTCCTGTTCGTTTGTTGCGCAAAAATCCTGAAATGATCTGCCTCGCATCCCGATTATCCACGGCAGGAGTCATGTATATCTTGAAATCATCAGCATTTTCAAGTGGTTGATCTTTGGTCACAAATCCATAACCCAGGTATTGCCCTTTTTCTATGATAATAAATGCACTTTCTTTTTCCGTTCTTCCCGGGTCAAGTACAATCATGTTTTCTTTCTCAAAACCGGCAAACTCAAGGGCCAGCTCTACACGTATATTGTAATCTTCGGGAGATTCCCTGCCGATGCATGCTCCTTTGCAAATATCTACGGCATATTGAAAACATGCAGAGCTGGTAGCATACAAACCCGTGAGATTCTGACAAAGGTTATACTTTTCGGTAAGTCTGAATAAAAAGTCCTTGCCCTTTTCCATGCAAGAAAAGCTGGTATGAGCAATAGTTCCGTTATTGATTTTTGCCAGTTTCAGGCACAGATATCCATTCTGGTCGGAATAGCTATATAATCCGTAATTATAGAGCGTTCTTTTTTGCTGTCGGTTATAAAAAGGATTATGATGCTTGATCTCTTCCGATTCTCTCAGTAAGGCAATCAGTTCGCTTCCGGTAACTTCATACTGGATATCGGTAATCTTTTGCACCATTTCCAGTGCTTTTTTAGTGCGGACGTTGCTCAGGTGACTCAAAACGCGTTGTCTGATGTCTTTGCTTTTACCAATATAAATAATCTCATTTTGCTCGTTGAGAAAATAATAGATCCCTGTTTTTTGGGGCAGATTTTCAATAATCTGTTTTGTAATAGAAGGATTTACCGGATTGTTAACGAGTTGCTTGCCGGCAATCTCCATAAAAAAGCCCTGGGGGCTGTATTTTCTTATCAATTCAAACAGCTTTACTGTTGCTAAGGCATCACCCATTGCCCTGTGGCGATTTTTAATAGTTATGTCCAACTCCTGACAAAGCTTGCCCAGGCTGTAGGATCTTTTCCCGGGGAATATTTTGCGGCTCAGCTTAACGGTACACAGCGACTCTCTTTTGTAAAAATATCCCAGTTTATGGAATTCGGATTTAATAAAATTGTAATCGAAGCTGGCATTATGTGCTACAAATACCGTATTCTCAGTGATTTCAACAATGGTTTTGGCCACCTCATAAAATTTGGGTGCCTGGGCAACCATCTCATCCGATATACCCGTCATGCGGGTAATAAAATGAGGGATCCTGCGCTCGGGATTTATAAGTGTCTGAAATTCTTTTACCACTCTCTCTCCATCATGAATAAAAATGGCTACTTCTGTTATTTTATCACGATAAGGATTTCCTCCTGTGGTTTCTATATCAATGATGGCGTACATGAGTATTTAAGGTGCAGATATTTAGCTGTTTAGGTATTTGCTTCTTGCCCGGTAGCCTGGCAGATAGCAGAAATGATACAAAGCAAAATTAATGCTTTCGGGGCAATGAGATACAACAAAAGTGCTACAACTGAAAATATTTGTGCTTTTAAAACATTAAATCATTTAACTTTAACAGCCCAAAATGATTGTTTAACAGGGTAAGGTTTATGTAATTGTTTGCAAGTACAACACACAACAAGAAAATCAGTGTAATAAAAACTCATTTACTATGAAGCGTTTGATATTTAGCGTATTACTGGTATGTATGTTCCATTCGTTTTTATTTTCGGCCACCGATACCACAAGCACACAACCGGTGAAAACAGGATGGTCCTTTGGTGCATTACCCGCCGTTGCATATAATACTGATGAGGGATTCCGGTATGGTGCCCTGGCCAATTTTTTCTATTTTGGCGATGGCTCATCCTATCCGGCTTATATGCATTCTCTGTATTTTGAATGGTCACGAACTACCAAAGGCAACGGGATCAATAACTTCTTTTACGACTCTCCCTACCTGATACCCAATACGCGGTCAACTTTTGATCTGATGTACCTTACTGAGCAGGCA
The DNA here is from genome assembly GCA_007135645.1 of Bacteroidales bacterium. GTDB lineage: Bacteria > Bacteroidota > Bacteroidia > Bacteroidales > UBA7960 > SKVR01. The sequence goes on along the minus strand of SLIL01000182.1, from coordinate 14,453 downwards.
CTCGACTTTTATGGGTTCAATGGATATGAAGCAATTTATGACATAGATCTTGAAGACGATAGCAGGGCGGACGGTTCACGGATGTTTTACCGCCTTGATCGCCGCTTGTTGCGTATAACCGGCGATTTCCAGAGACGTTTTTACCATGACGACTGGAAGTGGCTGTCGGGGTTTGGGTTCTTTGGAACCACTATTTCCCCCGTTGATTTTGATGTGATCAATAAAGGAGTGGATGAAGAGGACAGGGCCAATGAAATTCAAACGCTATATGAGAAATATGTGGAACATAATATTATTCCTGAAGAATTGAAAGATGGAGGAAACACATTCTTTTTAAAAGGAGGTTTGATACATGACACCCGTGACCATATTGCCAATCCCATGAGGGGATTGTGGTCAGAAGCATTCCTGATTGCAGCACCGGGATTTCTTGGAAACGGAAATTTTGGCTATCTGCAGGGAGTGTTTATTCACAGACACTACTTTACCCTTGTACCTGAAAGGCTTTCTCTTGCCAACCGGCTCGGATACCAGGGAAAGATCCTGGGCGATATGCCCTTTTACATGCAGCCGTTCATTTACAGCTCTTTCAAGACCCAGGATGGCTTTGGCGGTGCAAAAACCGTACGGGGAATCCGGCGCAACAGGGTCATGGGTGAGGGCGTTGCTTATGGTAACTTTGAGCTCAGGTATAAAGCTGTAAGGTTCAGGGCCATAAACAGCAACTTTTACATCTCAACAAGTGCTTTTGCCGACTTTGCCATGGTAACAGGAAAGTACGATGTTAACCAGTTTCGTGATACACCCGTACCTTTCATTACAGAGAAAAACGACCGACCCCATTGGGGAACTGGTGTAGGCATACACATTGTGATGAACGAAAATTTTATTGTTGCGGTCAACTATGGTGTAGCTCTGGACAAACAAGATGGTGATAGCGGTCTTTATATCGGCCTGAATTTCCTCTATTGATGCAGTAAATGCTGCTTACGCCCATGTTGAAAGGCCAAAGTTTAACCAAATAAAGTTAAACTTTGGCCTTTTGGGTAAAAATACGTGCATGTAATTAGGGTGAATTTTTTATTTTAGCCTCGCTTTTGAAGAAAATACAGTGTTTTCCAAATATGTAACCTGGAAAATTGTATTCCACTAACTTGTTAGCTCAGAGAAATTATGATAAGACCGGTTGTTTTTCTGGTGTTTTTACTGCTTTTTTACAATTCGTTTTCCCGCACCAATCGTCATATTCAGCAAGCCCATACCTACCGCACAGATCAGGCTCCCAATATTGATGGTTACCTTGAACCCGATATATGGGGTATTGCCGAAGTGATTGAAGATTTTGTGCAGTTTGATCCCCATTTTTCTGCCAATCCTTCGCAGCGCACGGAGGTAAGGATCCTTTACGATGACAAAGCAATTTATATCGGAGCGATGCTTTATGATTGTAGTCCCGACAGTATTTTAAGACAGCTGGGGCCAAGAAATGCCAGCTTGAATGCGGATGCATTTGGCATCAGACTTGACACTTACAACAATCAGCTTGATGCTTACACATTTGAAGTTTCTGCCTCGGGTGTGCAAAGAGATTTCAGGCATCAGGACCGCACCTACGATGGGGTTTGGGAAAGTGCCGTTAGAATACACGATGAAGGTTGGACCGTGGAAATGAGGATCCCCTATTCGGCCATCAGATTTCCGGCATCAGATTGCCAGACCTGGGGCATGCAGGTGTATCGAAATATCAGACGACACAGGGAAATGAACCATTGGGCACTGGAAGAAAGAGATGCTTCCAACCGCTTGGTTTACTGGGGACAATTAACAGGGATCTGCAACATACAGGCACCCCTGAGGCTTTCTCTTACACCTTATTTATCCGCAGGATCAAGCCATTTTCCCCATCAATTGGATGGGGTTAACAATTATAGTGGTTCATTCGGAGGAGGAATTGACCTGAAATATGGGATTAATGAGAGCTTTACTTTTGATATGACCCTCATGCCCGATTTCAGCCAGGTTCCATCTGATAACCAGGTGAAAAACCTGTCTGCCTTTGAAACTGTGCATGAAGAACAAAGGCCATTCTTTATGGAGAGCATGGACCTTTTTAACCGGGGGGGATTGTTTTACTCCAGACGCATTGGCGGAAGACCGGTAAAATACCGAAGTGTTGGTTCTTCTCTTGAGGAAGGTGATGTGATCATTCATAATCCTGATCAGGCCCGCCTGGTTAATGCCTTTAAACTCAGTGGGCGAAATGCCAACGGACTTGCAGTGGGCGTGTTCAATGCCATAACCGATAATACCTATGCGCAAATTGAGACGGTTCTGGGTGAACAGGAAAAGTTTCAGACAGATCCAACCACCAATTACAGTATTCTGGTGTTTGATCAGGCCCTTTCCAATAACTCCTCGGCTTATATTATCAATACCAACGTTTTAAGATCAGGTGAGTTCAGGCATGCCAATGTTACCGGGGCTGGTACAACCATTATGGACAGATCCAATACCTATCAGTTTCATTTGTCGGGTGCCTTTAATCAATTGTACCTGAAGAATGGTGAAAGCGATAATTCCTTCAATGTGGAGATTGGCTCCAGGTACGATGCACGAATAGCTAAAACACGTGGCAATTTTCAGTATTCACTTCGCAGGGCTGCCATTAACCCCGATTATAATGACAATGATATGGGATTGACCCTTCGTACCAACGAAATAACTGACCGTATTTTTTTGCATTACAACATTTATGAACCATTCTGGAAGCTAAGAAACTGGAGAAACAGGATCATTCTTCAAAACCAGGCCCGCTATGACAATTACAGGATGGAGAATATGTATGTGGAGTACACTACAAATACCTCTACACTCAATTACAATTACCTCTATTCAGGGATGTATTTTCATCCCAAAGACCGCTACGACTATTACGAAGCACGTACTGCCGGGAGAATTTTTAAAAGACCCCGTGGTGCCGGAATCTGGGCAGGAATGTCTTCAGATTACAGGAATCCTTTCGCCCTGGACCTGCGGGTAAATTATAACAACGTGTCAAGATTTGACAACACCAGGGTATCCTATACTATTTCTCCACGCTACAGGTTCAACGACCAGGTTTCGTTTATCCATAGCCTCGTGCTCAATTTTAACCAAAATGATGTGGGGTTTGCCGGCAGAAGTGACGACAATATTGTTTTTGGAAACAGGGATGTTACCACCGTTGAAAATGTATTTACCAGCGATTACATCGTTAGAAATGATATGTACTTTAGCTTCAGGCTAAGACAGTACTGGTCAATGGGTGAGTACGACCGTTTTTTCCTGCTTGAGGAAAGCGGAAAACTGGCCAGCGAAACCTACGATTATTCCGTAGACCGGGACTTCAATTTTAATTCATTCAATATCGACCTGGTGTTTACCTGGCTTTTTGCACCCGGATCTACCCTTAATCTGGTATGGAAAAATGCAATTCTCCACGAGAAATCTGGCATAGTAAACAATTATTTTGATAATTTTGGGCTGCTTCTTGACTCACCCAAGTACAATAGTTTGTCATTGAAGATTCTTTATTATCTTGATTATCAGCAAATAAGAGGAGTTTAAAAGTAAAAGATATGATCATTGCCCGGGGCATAAAAAAATCTTATGGTTCATTACAAGTCCTTAAAGGGATTGACCTGGAAATAGAAAAAGGGGAGATTGTTTCGGTGGTTGGTGCATCTGGTGCAGGCAAAACCACCCTTTTGCATATTATCGGTACCCTTGACAGGGCCGATGAAGGGACAATCTCCATAAACAATACCCAGTTAAACCAACTGAACGACAAAGAACTTTCTGCTTTTCGGAATAACAGCATTGGGTTTGTATTTCAGTTTCATCATCTTTTGCCCGAATTTACCGCGCTTGAAAATGTTTCCATTCCTGGCTTTATTGGTGACAGGCCTACTTCAGAAATAACCGCAAAGGCTCGTGAACTACTGGGCATGCTGGGCTTGTCTGACCGGCTGGAACATAAACCCGGACAGCTATCAGGAGGGGAGCAGCAAAGGGTTGCAGTAGCACGCTCACTGATCAACAACCCTGCTGTAGTGCTCGCCGATGAGCCTACCGGCAACCTGGATTCGCATACCTCCGACGAACTACACCGGCTCTTTTTCGAATTGCGAAGCAAGTTGGATCAAACCTTTGTGATCGTTACCCACAACAATGAACTGGCCAATATGGCCGACCGCAAGCTCACCATGAAAGACGGGCTCATTGTGGATCATGCTGTGCAGGTGGTTTAATATTCACCGTTATTGGTTACGATTCTGGTGTCAGGATCAGGTTTGTACGGTCGCTCTGGTGGATAAACCTGAGGAAATCTACAAAATTATCATACCGATGGGCATCAAAACTTCCTTCTTTTAACTTGAATTTCCTGCTTACCCTGATTGTTCCATTTTCACGGGAATAATCAATGTTCAGATAATAAAGCCCAAACTCATTATCAACCTTGATACTCTCTGGAATTTGATTGGGATGGTACTGCCCGGGGATAAGCCATTCAATAGTATCGCTGTAAACCATGGTTTCATTTAATTGAAAACCGTTCGTTCTGGAACCAGTGTTGGAAGGGATCGTTACCTGATTATGCAGCAACAGGGGTCTTAAGATATATCTGTTTCCTACGGTTTCAAGATAATTTTCCAGTATGAATGTTGATGTTTTTTTCACCCTGGCATCAGCCAGTTCGCTCAGGTCGTAGTCCAGATCATTGATAGTAAGTCGCGGCATTCCAACAAATTCAGAGAATCTTTCCAGTTGTCTGCTTCTGGCTGAATGGGCCCGCTGCAGAGGTGCCTCCATGGCATAACCGTTATAAGCTTTCACGAGCAGCGCTTCTGCATGACCCTTATTACACAGTTTGATTGTTGTATTGCTTGATATGGTATTCTCTGGCTGTGAATAGGAAGGTGTTTTTGTAATGTAACCACCATTTTCGTGGGTAACCAGGACATACCGGTTTGAATTGGACCTTCCGATATAACCCGCCGGGAAAAAGGGATGAGTGGTTTCAAGCCAGATGGTATCCTGTTGAAGAGGTATACAAAGGATCACATGGTTGAAATAACTGTGGGGGAACTCAGGGTTGGCAGGAAGAAAAGCAGGGCCACTGTGTATGATTGTATAGTATGATTTTATGCCCAGAGTTTGCAGTAGCGCAAGGGTAAAATTGGAGAGTGCCTTGCAGTCACCATACCTGGTTCGGGCCACATTTCTTGCAGTTTCTGTCTGTAATCCACCTATTCCAAGTAAAATACTCACGTACCTTGTAGTGGATTGAACATACTGATAAACCACCTGAACAATTTCAAAGGTATCGGTAAGATTACGGGTGATTTCTTTGATCTCGTCAATGGTGGTTTGGTCCAGTCTCTGCCGGTTGCGGTTCATATCATTGATCCATCGCCCCATGTTTTCCCAGCTTTGCATATTTCCCCTGAAGCCACCGTATACAAAATCTGCCGGACTGGTTTTCAGCCACGGTATGATCTCCTTAAGTGGGGGCAGGTAAGGTTCGGCGGGAATGGCTAAATGGTTTTTAACCTGCCACTGATAGCGGCTTCGGTTTCTTCTTTCTTGTGAAACTTTTGGCTCCTCATTTACAAAATTACCCGACCGGAACTGGAATTCCATGTTTTCAGGGGCACTCACAGAAAAAGATGCATTTTCCAGTGCAACCCCCGGGCTTGTGATGGGTGTCCATGTCCGGTTAAGAAAAAGCCCTGTAAAAGAAAGGCTGTATTCAAACTCAACAGTAAATGGATATTGATTGGAGTAAATATCCGTTTCTACTACTTTTCTATCGGCATATACAGCAAATCCCGGACTGTGATTTCGGGAAATAAATTCATCTTTTCTTAATTCCCGGATTTTTTTCCCTTCCCTGTCATACAAGGTGCCTTTAACGGATCGCAGGCCTCGTGTTGAACTTAAATACAACTGCAGGTCTGCATTTCCCAATCCACGCGGATTCAAAATAGTAATGGCAGTTTTATAGTTTTCTCTCGAGCGGTTTTGCCTTATTACATAAACTTCGGTGTGATGCTCCCGGATTACAGCAACTGCATTTTCAAGCAATGCAGGATCAATGGAATCCACATGATACCTGCCTGCTGCAATTGGTTGAGCTACGATCAATAAGAATAACAGGCAACAGAAAAGTGAAATATTTCCGGCTCGGTTCATCGATTTATATTTGATTAAGGCGGTAAGAAGAAACATCTGGTTCAGTCATGCTTTTGTGTGTTAAGGTGCTTATCATGAAGGTCTTACCTTATGTTGATGATTATATGATCTGAGTTGTTTTCTGCCAAACGGGTCATATAGTTGCGGAATGTTCTGTATTGGTTTGCATTTACAATCCTGGTCTGGTTTTCAACCACTCCCGAAATGGAAATAGTACCCTCACTTTCAAGAAAATTATACTCGTGTAGAAATCTACCCCATCGTCCTGTTTTTTTCTCCGGAAGGTGATCAATAGTTGCATTATCGGGCAGTTTCAGTGTGATGCTAAAGGAACTTCTTTCATTATAAGGAAATACCACCGGATAAATTCGTTCTTCACGGGTAAAGGGATTATCTCTTCGGGATTCAAAAAGCAGACAGGGAAGAATGATCTCGTTACCAAGAACCTGGGCATAGGTTGGTATCTCAAATTTTGCTTTCAGTGTTATTTTCAGGTTGTTAATATCATCAATCTCCTTCTCCAGTATGATGTCCTGGGTCCGGGCACCTGTTTCGCTGGTAAACTCATTCAGCAGGTGTCTGTAATCATCGGAAGTTATCTCCTGAAGGATCGAGTAGGCACTAAAATCTTTCCAGACATAAATCAATGTCCCTTCCAGATTGCCATTTGCATCGATCTCTGTATTATAGGTTTTATGGTAATGAAAGGAAACGTTGCTTTCCAGGTTAACCCATTCATTTACCCTGGTGTCGAAAATACGACCTCTGCCGTTAACAGCTCTTTGAGGGATGTATCCGGCCACAGGGTTGGCTGTTGTTGCATCCAGCAGCATGGGTTCTTCACCGGGGATTCTCACCTGTGCAACTACATAGTTCCATTGGCTAATGGTGGGTGCATCTGAAAACAATGCCCCGTTCCTTACAGTGCTAACAGCAACAGGATAGGCCTCAAGTCCAAGGCTTCTCAATAACCCCACAAGCAGGAGGTTTATTTCAGCACTGTTGCCTGAGCCATCGGCAATTACCCTGTCGGGTGTATTATCGGTAAGAAAAGATGCATCCCGGTTCCAGCTGATCTTTTCATTAATGGTTTTCAAGGCCCACTCTACCTGCTTTTTCTTATCATCATTGTCATTTTGTAGTGCCAGGGAGTTGGTCACTGCACGGGCATTTTGCAGGTATTCGCCAAAATCTTTGTGGTTCAGAATATACCTTACGGCATCTTCCCAGGTGGTGGTGTAATGGATAGGCTGTTGATTGGGAAACTGCTCGCTGGTCATTTCAAAGAACATCCCACCCAGGTAATTATTGATGTTGTCGGTATATGGCTCTCTTTTTAGACCCTCCAGGTCTTTGACCACCCACCTGTAATGGGTGCTGTAAGCCGAAATATTAAAAGCTTGCCCTTCCAGCATTGTCCCGTACATGGGCACTTGCTGGATATAGCGAAAATTTTGCACAGTTGTTTTTTCTTCCCTTATGTCAAGCTCAAAAAAACCTTTGAACCTGGCCAGATAATTGAAAAACGATGGTAAATTGACATTATACTCGCTGTGCATTATGGGTATCTGGTGCTGAAATCTCCAGTTTCTCATGTTGAAAAGAAAATCGGATTTTACTTCATACCTTACTTCAATAATGCTGCCCACCTGCACATTGGGAAAGGCAAATACCAGTTCTTTCCAGTTGTTTCCCACATCATTTTCGTACCCTTCTCTGACCCTGACCCTGGTCCTTCTTACCCTGTTGCCTTCGAGATTGTATACGTGAGCCCTGAATCTGCGTATCTCTTCTTTTCCGTTGGCGGATTCATAAAATGGTATGCCGAAATCACCATAGCTTAAACCCTCTTCCCTGAGAATCATTAATCTTATCTGACGTTCAAATACAAACTGAAAACGACGGGAGTCATTGTTAAAATCGAATTTGCAATCGGCAATGTCCCCAATGATCACAGCCGGCTCGTCAGGATACTTATTTCTGTAATATTCTAAATCAAGATCGTTTTCCGAAACACTTCCAAATTCAAATGGTGGTAAATCGCAATACACATTGGGCTGAAGCAAAAGTATTAACAGAACCAGGAAAAAGGCAGTTTTCATAGATGTGGTTTTTAGGATGGATTGGCTAAAGAGGTTTGCTTAATAAAATTCCCCTTTCAATATATGTTAATGTAATGGGGTAAAACTAAATATTTCCTCTTTTATTTACAAATTATGCATGTAATTTGGAATTATTCTAAATAACCAGGGAGTATTTTTAATTAGCCTGTTAAAGCTTTGCAAGCTGATTAATACTACTTTTGTAAGTTCATCCAAAAGGACACAAAAAAAGCAATTTGAATCAACTGATTATGGTGTTAGGCAGAATCTCTGGTATCATTATAGTAGTTGCTTTTTCGTTGAGATTCAAAAAATTGTTACAACAGAAATAATTTAATGAAAGGACTCAAAAACAATACCCTCACTGGTTTACTGCAATGGTTTACCGGTAGTATATCACATAAATACGAAGAAAAAGAGTCCAAAGCCATTACCAATGTTGTATTTGAGCATTTTTTCGGATTAAACCAGATAGATCTGATTGTAAAGAAAGATCTTCGCTTCAACGAGTCGCAGATTGTAAACCTGTATCGCATCATTAAAAAGCTGAACCAGGATATACCCCTGCAGCATATTACCGGAAAATCTCACTTCAGAAGCCTGGAATTGCTGGTAAATAATCATGTGCTGATCCCACGTCCGGAGACTGAAGAACTGGTTGGGCGGATTGTGGAAAGTATTCAGGGACTGCCGGAAAACAGTGAATATACCATCTGGGATATTGGCACCGGAAGTGGGGCCATTGCAATTAGCCTGGCCAAAGAACTCCCGCAGACAAAGGTGTGGGGAAGTGATATCAGTGAAAATGCCCTGGAAGTTGCAACGCGAAACGGAGAAAGGGCAGGGGTAAACATTAATTTCTTCAAACATGATATTCTGGCTGAGGAGATCCCTTTGAAAGAAATGAATATAATTGTCAGCAATCCTCCCTACGTACGCGAAAGTGAAAAAGAAAAGATGAAAGCCAACGTGCTGGAATATGAGCCACATCTGGCCCTGTTTGTCTCCGATAACGATCCGTTGCTGTTTTACCGTGCCATTGCAAAAGTGGCCATTGAGGCTTTAAAACCCGGCGGTTTTCTCTTTGCAGAGATCAATGAAGCCCTTGGCAAACAGACAGTAGAGCTTTTGAATTCCCTGGGATTTCAAAAGACAGAATTAAGAAAAGACATCTTTGAAAAAGACCGTTTTGTAAAAGCGCAAAAACCACTTTGATCTTTTTCAGTCAATCCATCTTATTTTTTCAGGATCCCATTTGTCTTTGGGCTGTTCATCTGAGGCGGGATACCCTACAGGAATCACGTTAAGGGGAATGATGTGTGCCGGAAGTTCAAGGGCTTGTGAAACAGCTTCAACCCTTTGGCTGTAAGGGAATACACCTGTCCACACGGCACCAAGTCCCAGGGCTTCTGCGGCAAGCAAAAGATTTTGGGTGGCGGCACTGCAGTCCAGTGCCCAGTTCAGCTTCTGTTCCTGATTGGGATTGCCCTTATGAGTATCACCGGCCACAACAATGGCCATAGGGGCATGGGCCAACATTTTGGCATAGGGCAAGTCTGCTGCAAGCTGATCCAGCACCTGCCGGCTGGTGATCACATAAAACAGCCAGGGCTGAATATTACGGGCGGTGGGTGCAGCCATGGCCGCTTTGAGAAGGGTTTCCACCTTTTCATTCTCTACCGGCTTATCGGCATACTGTCTTACACTTTTGCGGTTGTGGATCACAGTAAATACATCCTGTGCGGGTTGCTGGCTCATAATTCCTGTATTTGTAAGCATGATCAGTAAAAGGAGCATGCCGGGGTTACATAATGTTTTCATTGCTAAATCCCTTTGGTAAGGGATAAAAATACAGGGATTTCCCGATTCCTGCAAATCAGGAGAGGATTTTTGTTACCATAACCTTTACCGGAGTATCGCTAATATTTAGCATAAACCGGTTTTCTTCATTACTTACAAAGAGGGTTTGGCAGGGTTGTAAAGCAATGGATTCCTCACCAATGCCCAAGGTGGCCTCACCTTCAAGACCGGTAAAAATTACATCAAACGGGTTTTTGTGAGAAGGGATTGATTCGCCCGGCTGAAGCGTGAGCAGGATGAGTTCAGTCTTTTCATTGCTGAACATGATGCGGCCATCAAAGGGGGCATCTACCCTGGGGGCGGTTTCGGGAGTGGTCTTTTTGTGCATGGGATAAGGGTTTTATGGGGTTACTTTTTTCGTCGGTACTTTCTCCACCAGACAACGGTGCCGCTGATCAGCATTACAACTGTCGCCAGTCCCACAATGGGTATAAACAGGATATAGTATCTGCCCAGGAAAAACGAGTAAAAGCGTCCGGTATGGATTTCAAGGGCCAGGTTCCATAAGGGCATGGGACTGTTGCGTTTTACGATCTCCGGCATAACCGGTGGTGTATTTCCTCTTTTGAGTGATAACACGCCGGCATTGTAGTCAAAGAGCAATTCCTTTTTACCCGGAATACTCAGATAACCTGCTACAGGAATGGAACCAAAGGGATTTGCCATTCCCCTTGCCGGGGTTACGGGGGCTCCTGTAATAAAGTCAAATACTTCAAACTGAGCAGGGATCCAGCGGTGTATACCACTGAAGGAGCCGGTTATAAACACTCCGTCTTCAGGCTGTTCAAACACGTTGATCCCCATAACGCTAATGGGCGGCTGGTGAGGGATGCGGGCCAGGGAATCCTCAAAATGGGGCTCTGAATAATAAAAACCGTCGGAAGTGGAAAGGATATACCCTTCCAGGAACCGGTCGTAGTGAATATCCCTGAGCTTGTCGTACCAGGGGTTGGGGTGCGCAAGGATGGTATGCTTTATAGCCGGAAAGGTTTTCGTTACAATGGGTATGAGCAGGGGAGGGCGAAGGAACATTCCGGTTATGGTAAGGATCAAAAAGAACACCAGCAGCCAGATACCGACATGATTGTGCCATTTGAGGCTGAACCGGTTTATTTTTGCCAGTTTCTTGCGCGCATTCACCTTCTTTCGGAGCATTTTCATGGTGTCGGGTGCAACAAACCAGATGATTCCTGTAACTGAAAGGAAAATCATTGCCAGACCCATTAGGTCTACAAACAATTTGCCCGGGGTTCCCAGGATCTTTCCGCTGTGTATGACCCACAGGGCCCTGAAAAGGCTTGTTTCGGGTTTGTGGTCGTAAGGGGCTTTCAGCCCGATCTTACTCAAAGTTAGCTCCTCCTCACAAAGGTGCAGCAAATGTGATCGGGTCATCACCCTCAGTGCATGTGGACTTTCCAGCAGTGAAACGATCCGGCGCTCTTTTACGGGCACCGGGATCATCTGCCATTGGTTGTTATGCAGCTGGTATAGCCCCGACATGGTTCCCGCAAACACATTTCCTCTTTCTGTTTTAACAATGGAAGCCGTGCGGCGGTTGTCAGTCCCTTTTCGTATACCAGCGTAATAGGGTTCATAGGATGAAAAAGCAGAATCGGTAAGCCAGATCCCGATATTGCCATAGATCAGCAGGCTGTCTGCACCAATGAAGGTGCCCGATTTCACTGCAGAAAAGTTCCAGTTATGGTATTGATAGGTCTTGGGTAAGAGTTTTCGCGGAACATCAATGCGCGAAAAGAAACTACGATGGTTCAAAACAATTCCACTGGCAGCGAAAAGGATGATGAAAATGGCCAGTATAATGCCCGTCCAGCGATGAAGAAGTTTCATGGGAGGAGATTTTCTGACAAGGTTTTTACTGTCCTTTGATCATGGTTAGCAACATTTTAAAACGCTCTACAGCATTTACTGCATGAGGAACATTGGCCGGCATGATAATAGTTTGCCCTTCGGTAAGTATGTAGGGCTTCTTATCGATAATGATCTCCACTTTGCCTTCTACACACTGTACCATGGCATCGAAAGGAGCAGAGTGCTCGCTGAGTTTCTGTCCCTTGTCAAAGGCAAACAGGCTGATGTTGCCGGTTGATTTTTCCAGGACTCTCTTGCTCACCACGCTGTTTTCGGCATAGGTGATGTCTTCTTTAAAATTGATTTGGGTGGAATGATTGAAATTGCTCATATTTTTAGTTATTAGGTTATTAGGTTATTGAGTTATTGGGTAATTAGGTTATTGGGTTATTAAGTTGTTAGCCTAGTCCTCCACATTTCCGTTGATCTCTTCCAGGGCAAGGTAAATATCATCAACGCAAGCACCACATATGGTTCCGGCTTCGGTTTCGTCCTGCACTTCGCTTACTTTTTTCAGGTTCTTTTTTTTGATTGCATCTTCCACTTCGCCTTTAGTAATATCCAGGCAGGTGCATAAAATGTCGTTACGTTCCATGTTGATGTTTTGATTTGGATTATGGGTACTTATGTTGATTAAAAAAAGAAGCATAACCCCCGGAAGTTTTACTGCTTCCGGGGGGATGCTCCAGGTTGAGATCAGCTCAGGAACAGTTTCATGTCTTCATCTACTGAACCGATGGGGGCAATACCAAAGTTATCTACCAGTACTTTTGCCACGTTGGGTGAGAGGAATGCAGGCAGGGTGGGCCCGAGGTGAATGTTTTTCACACCCAGGTACAACAGTGCCAGCAATACGATCACCGCTTTCTGCTCGTACCATGCAATGTTGTAAGCAATGGGCAGTTCGTTGATGTCGTTGAGTTCAAATACTTCTTTGAGTTTGAGTGCTATCACGGCCAGTGAATAGGAGTCGTTGCATTGTCCGGCATCCAGTACCCTTGGGATACCACCTATGTCGCCTAAAGGAAGCTTGTTGTAGCGGTATTTTGCACAACCGGCAGTGAGGATTACTGTATCCTTGGGTAATGCTTCTGCAAACTCTGTGTAATAGTTGCGGTCTTTCATGCGTCCGTCGCATCCTGCCATAACAAAGAACTTACGAATAGCACCTGATTTTACCGCATCTACCACTTTGTCTGCCAGTTGCAGTACCTGGTTGTGGGCAAATCCACCCACAATCTCACCGGTTTCAATTTCCGTGGGGGGTGCACACTTTTTTGCATGCTCAATAATAGCTGAAAAATCTTTCCTGCCGTTATCGGCCCTGTCGGGGATATGGATGGAGCCTTTCAGGCCTGATGATCCGGTAGTGTAGATACGGTCGGTATAGGTTGCTTTGGAAGTCGGGGGTACGATACAGTTGGTGGTAAAGAGGATGGGTCCGTTAAAGGTCTCAAACTCTTCTTTTTGCTTCCACCATGAGCTGCCATAGTTACCTACAAAATGGTCATACTTTTTGAAGGCCGGGTAGTAGTTTGCCGGTAACATTTCGCTGTGGGTATAAACATCTACCCCGGTGCCCTGGGTTTGCTCCAGCAGGTCTTCCATGTCGCGAAGGTCGTGCCCGCTGATAAGGATAGCGGGGTTGTTGCGCACACCAATATTTACTTTGGTGATTTCGGGGTTGCCGTAAGCTGTAGTGTTGGCTTTGTCAAGCAGTGCCATTACCTGCACGCCAAAGGCTCCTGTTTCCAGTACCAGTGCTGTGAGGTCATCTGCCGAAAGGCTGTCGTCAAGGGTTGCAGCAAGCGCTTTGGAAATAAAGTCGAAAATTGCCTGCTCTGTGTGGCCCAGGTTAAATGCATGCTCTGCATAGGCCGCCATACCTTTGATCCCATAAATCGTCAGCTCACGAAGCGAACGAACATCCTCATTTTCGCTCATTTGCAACACACCTACCTGTTGTGCTTTTCTTTCGTACTCGCCAGGGGTATAGGCGTACCAGCGGGCAGCTTCGGGCAGCTCATCTTTGTTGATAGCAACACCGGCTTCTTCCAGCCTGCCCTCAAGGGCAATCCTGAGTTTAAAACCATCGCGGATCTTTTCGATAAAACGCTGATGGTCGAAGTTGGCATTGGTGATGGTCATAAACAGACCTTCGAAGATAAAACGATCTTCTTCAGTAGTATCCAGACCGTTTTCTTTGGCTTTGAGATTATATACCGCTATTCCTCTTAGCTGGTACATCAATACATCCATAATTCCGGAAAGTTCGGGTTCTTTTCCACACACACCTTTAATGGTGCATCCTGTGCCTTTTGCGGCTTCCTGACATTGAAAACAAAACATGTTCATTTTTTTTAATTATTAATTGTTAATTATTAATTG
>SLIL01000401.1 GCA_007135645.1 Bacteroidales bacterium | reverse complement strand
TCCCAGTTGTGATCATAAATAATGATCTTGGTGGAAATGCCGTGTTCGTTGAAAAAGGGCCCAAGATGATCCCTGATAAATACATTCTGCTCATGAGCTTCCATGCGCATGGTAGGATAACCTGATGTTTCATGCAAAGGCTCATTCTGAGGCGTTATAGCATCTATGGGGATCCCTTCCTGGCCATACTCCTGAATGAACTTTACAAAGTACAGGGCATAAGTATCATACCATTCTTCCTTAAGCCTGCCTCCCATAAGCGACCCGCTGGTTTTCATCCATGCAGGGGCACTCCAGGGGCTACCCATTATTTTGATCTCCGGGTTTATCTGCAATATCCTTTTCAATACAGGAATAATATCCGGGCGATCCGGATCAATTGAGAAATACTCAAGGTCGGGATCAGTTTCACCGGGCAAAAGATCGTTGTAAGTGTAATTGGATAAGGAGAAATCTGATGCCCCCATGGGTAACCTCAGGTAACTGAGACCTATTCCACTGGTAGGATGAAAAAGGTCTACCAGCAACTGCTGGCTCTGGGCAGTACTCATTTGCCTGTTGATAAGCCATGCCGAAGAGCCAGTTAAAGCAGCCCCAAATCCTTCCATTTCCTGAAGCATATCTTCAAAATCAATGTTAGTTGAAGGAAGGTTTGTTTGCTCACCCTCAAAAATTCTCACACCTGTTTCCTGGTGCAAAAGGCGATTACGATTGCCTGTGGTAACCCAAACCGTGGCCTCTCCCACAGCATCTGGCGCAGGGCCCGGAGGTTCATAAACCGGATCGTCGTCAGAACAGGCTGGTAAAATAACAAACACTAAAAGGATAATTCTGTATAATCTGCCTGAAACCATAGTCTTTGTATTGTGTATTAATTTTATTGCAACCACATTCCTTTTTTAATTATAGCCGGGATTTTGCTCCAGGTTGGGATTCCTGTTCCTTTCCTGCTGAGGTATCGGGAGAAGTTGCTTATATTCTGTCATATTGAAGTTTACTGCAGTATTGGTGCGCAAATCAATCTCATTGAGGTTGTTCATAACTTCCACAGCCATCCCCATTCTCCTGAGGTCATCCCACCTTCTGGCTTCCTGACACAGTTCAAGCCTTCGTTCATTCAGGATAGCCAATCTCATTTCCTGCTGGTTTGTGGCAGGAGTGGGAGGCAGATTCACTCTTGATCTGATCCGGTTTAATTCCACGCGAGCCTGCTCTACCTGCCCAAGTTCATTAAGGGCTTCGGCTTTGAGCAAAATGATATCAGCCAGCCGGAAAATATACTGACGGTTTGTGCTGGCCCATCCATTGGCACTTTTCCATTTGTAGGCAAAAGGAATGGTGCTGCCAACAGTATTGTGCCAGAATTCATCGGCCCATGGGGCACTCTCCCACAGGATACTTGCATTCTTACGGATCACATCACCTTCGGCATCAAATGCGTTGACCAGATCAACCGAGGGAACAACAAACTTCCTCCATGAGTCACCAGTAAGAGAAGGCGGAAGCAGAAGCTGAGGACCCCAGTTGGCTTCAGTATCACCGGTAAATTGCACTTCCATGATTGATTCCGCATTATTGTAATGATTGCCATCAAATAAATGTGCAAAATTGGGCAGCAATGTATAATTAGCACTGTTTTCTTCCACCTGAATGCAGTAATGCAGCACCTTAGAGTAGTCTCTGTCAGGTTTTTGTGCATAAACAGTTGCCATAAGTGCATTGGCCGCACCAGCTGTGGCCCTGGCTTTATTCACACTCGCAATGTTGCCATAGGTGTCAGGCAGCCATTCCAGTGCAAACTCAAGATCAGCAATAATTTGCTGGTAAACTTCATTCTCTGTATTGCGTGGCAAATGAGTTTCTGAAGGATCAAGAGAAGAAATGGGCCGGATTACCAGTGGCACTCCTCCCCACATTTTAACCAGCTGATAATAATGGTATGCTCTCAAAAAAGTTGCTTCAGCCAGAATCTGCTCTCTGCGGTTATCCAGATCGAGCCTTGGATCAACAATCTGTGGAACCTGCTCCAGTACCGTATTTGCCTTGGCAATGGCATTGTAAATCTGCGACCAGTTATTAAACAACCTGCTGTTGGTGGGCGAGAAGTTCAGATTAGCAATGGCAAATATTTCGGGATTATCGCCACCGGCATAATAATTATCAGAGATCACATCGTTAAAAATGATATTGTCCCAAATGTAGAATTCTGCATGGAATGAATCGTAAAGCCCGGAAAGAGCAGCTTCAGCATCATTGGCTGTACTGTAAGCATTGGCAGTGGTAGCCTCTGAAATGGGCTTTAGATCCAGGAAATCTTCACAAGAGCTGAAGGTGATCAGCATGAACAAGGATAATATCACCGGGGATATCTTATTTTTTTTCATATCAACTATTTTTATTGTTTTGACAACTGGTTTTAAGGGGTTAAAAAGAAACGTTTACTCCAAAGATCAGGTTGCGTGTATGCGGGTAGGTGCCATAATCAACGCCCAGAGCAATATTGCTGGTTCCAAAGGCATTTACTTCGGGATCGTATCCGGAATAATTGGTAAATGTAAACAGGTTCTCAGCCGAGACATGGAACCTTACACTTCTCATGTTCAAGCGCTGAATAAATGATGCGGGCAATTCATAACCCAGTGTTACCGACTTAACCCGCAAATAAGAACCATCTTCCACAAAACGTGTGGAAAGAATTGAGTTGTTAGTATTATCTGCCACAGCCCTGGGAATATCAGTTTCCTGACCGGGTGCCCTCCATCTGCTGAGAACGCTGCGGCTCTGGTTTTTTGCATCCAGCATTCCTTCTGTTTCAATGCGGGTTGCATTGAAGATATCATTCCCATAAGAACCCTGAATAAACACAGAAAGGTCAAAATTCCTGTATGCGAACCTGTTGGACATACCAAAAAGAAAATCAGGATTGGGATCTCCAATAATGGTCCTGTCTTCAGGAGTTGGGTTAAATACACTTTCACCATCAGCATTTACATAATACATCATTCCTGTAGCGGGGTCAACTCCTCCCGCTATATATCCGTAAAATAAACCCAGGGGCTCTCCTTCTCTCGAATAGCTTACATCTCCTCTGCCGGCTACACTTCCTCCAATAATCTCCTGCCCTACAACATCGACTACCTTGTTGCGGTTAAATGAAATATTGAAGTCTGTATTCCAGATGAAATCGCGGGTAAAGTTGCGGGACGAGATCTCGAATTCCAGCCCTCTGTTCTCAAGTTTACCTACATTGAGCAAGCCAGAAGAGAATCCAGTCATATGAGGCAGGTTAATAAACAGTAGCAAGTCTGAAGTATTTTTGAGGTAAGCATCAGCAGAGAATAGCAATCTTGCTTCAAAAAACGTAAAGTCAATCCCAATGTTGGTTTGCTCAGTAGCCTCCCACTTAAGATTTCGGTTTTCGATTGATGCGGGGTAGGTTCCCGGAAGGATTACACCACCAACAGGATAATTGGCACCAACCCCTACCCTGCCAAGGAAGGCGTATCCGGGAATATTGTCATTACCCACCATACCCCATCCAGCGCGGATCTTCAGATCGGTCAGAAAATCCCATTGTGGCATAAATGACTCATCCGAAATACGCCAACCGGCAGAGAAAGAGGGGAAATACCCCCAGCGGCTCCCTGGCCCGAAGGAAGATGAGCCATCAATCCTGAAATTTGCTGTTAATAAATACCGGCTTGCATAGTCGTAATTAAACCGGCTTATAAAAGAGGCATTGGCTTTTTCTGCCTTCGATGCTGTGGCATTTTGTATAGTAGCCCCGGCATTGGGGGTGATAATAGCATCGCTGGCAAAACCGATCCTTTCTATGGCACTGTTTTCCCATTGGCTTTTCTGCAAAACGGCACCTCCCATTAAAGAAAAGTTGTGTTCGCTAATGGTCTGGCTGAAGGTGAGCAGGTTTTCCAGTATCCAGAAATTAAACTTATCGGTATTGTACTGGCTTATGCCCTGCCTGGCACGACCATAGCTGGTGCGAAAGGGATCCAGAAAATAGTTGTAAGCGGAATTGGAATGTTCAATCCCCAGGTTGGTTCGCCATTGCAGGTCGGGAAACAGGTTTACTTCGGAAAAAATATTTCCTAACAGGCGCCTGCTTTTATATCCTCTCTCTGATCCATCGGTGGAGGAAACAGGGTTTTCCCAGTCCTGAAACGGATTGCTGGTAAATGTACCATCCTCGTTGTAGATCCCGATATTGGGAGGAGTAGACAACATTCCAAGGATCACTCCACCCTGGTTTACTGCCTGATTGTCATTTACATCCACATCAAAATAATCAGAATAACTGATATTTGAACCAAAGGTTAACCACTCATTCACCTTCTGGTCAAGATTCATTTTGAAATTGAACCGATCCATTCTTGAACTGCGCACAGCGCCTTCCTGTTCTACCCAACCTGCAGACAGATAGTACCCTGTCTGTTCGTTCCTTCCTGAAACGGAGAACTGATAGTTTTGCGACAATCCCATTTGAAAGATCTCATTCTGCCAATCAGTATTAGCAGTGTACCGGCTCCAGTCAGTGTTGCGGCCAAGCTCTGTCATCAGGTCGCGGTATTGCTCGCTGTTGAGTACTTCAAGCGTTCTCCAGGCAGAAGAAAATCCAACATAAGAACTAAAATCAAACCTTGGCGCACCTTCTGCACCCCTTCTGGTAGTTATCAACACAACCCCGTTTGCCCCCTGTGCACCATAAATGGCAGCAGAAGCAGCATCTTTGAGAATGGTGATATTTTCTATGTCAGCAGGATTTATGGCCCTGGTATCAGTAGTTGGCATACCATCCACCACATACAATGGTTCACTTCCGGCTGAAATGGAGCTGGTACCCCTGATCCTGATATTAAATCCAGCTGAGGGTTTGCCCGAGGGTGAAAGCACCTGCACACCGGCCGCTTTTCCTTGTATAAGGCTACCAAACTGGGAGTTAGGCCTTGATGTAAAAGCTTCTTCTGAAATTACAGCTACTGCACTGGTAATATTACCCCTGCGTTGCGTGCCATATCCTATCACCACTACTTCATCAAGCCCCAGCATATCATAATACATTGAAACATCAATCCTGGACTGATTGCCAACCCTAACTTCTTCAGAAAGCATTCCTATAAATGAAAATACCAGGATCGTTTCATCGGTTACTCCACTTAGCACATAATAACCATCACTATTGGTAACTGCTCCCTGGGTTGTCCCTTTCAAAACAATGGTTACCCCGGGCAGTGGATCTCCATTGATATCAACAACCCGCCCGGTAACTGTCCTGGTTGGTACAGAATAGTTCTGGTTTACATTTACTTCATCGTTTGCGGTAATTAATATGTAATTATTGACAATGCGGAAACTATTATCCGTATCACTGAGCAACTGATTCAGGATCATTTCAAGTTCCTGGTCAACCACTTTTATATCCATTCTATGTGAAACATCCAATCGGTCGTGATGAAAGAAAAACTCAAAACCTGTAGCTTTTTCAATCTTCATGAAGATCTCCTCAAGCGTTTCATTGTTTGCATCCAGGGTTAACCTGGGATTTTGTGCCATAATACCTGTATGCATAAAACCCAGTATCATTATAATCATCATCCATGAAAGCAAATTTCTACAGCTTTCAAACCTGGCAATTAATTGATATACAATACATAAACGGTACTTTTCTTTTTTCATTGGTGTTTGATTGTTGTGTTAATATTGATTTAGTTAAGGGTGTACTTATCCTTTAGATTTCCTGTGGAATATCTGGCAGTTATTAAAATTGCTTATGGGATAAGAATATGGAATTAGATTCTTTAAGGTTTATTGAATATTGATTTATCGTTGTTAGTGTGATGTGATGATTAATTTTCTATCCTGTAGTTTATAATTCATTGGAAACCCGGAAGTGATCATCAGCTTCTTCATCAGATCAGATACATGCTCATCTACATTGAGACTTCCGGTATATTTTTCCCCGGCAATTTCCGGAGTTTCAAAAATTACCTCGATTCCATAGGCACGCTCAATGAGCCTGGCAATAGCTGAAAGAGACTCGTTTCTGAAATAATACTTTCCCTCCATCCATGCCAGTATAGTTTGCTCTCCCGGGCCAGACAGCACCGAAAAACTATCGTCAGTGGTTATTTCAACATATTGCCCGGGGCTTAAGATCAGGTTTTCTCCTTTGAGGTTTTTCAACTGAACGCTTCCCTGAGAAAGATAAAAGTGGCTCATATAATCATCCGGATAGCTTTTTACATTAAAAGATGTTCCAAGCACTTCGACCGAAAAGCGTTCTGTTTCAACAAGAAAAGGCCTGCCGGGATCATGGGCAACATCAAACCATCCTTCGCCTGATAGCAATACTTTTCTACCATGCTCATGATTGAAAAACACCCGTAATTCACTGCCCGAGTTGAGCACTACCTGCGTACCGTCATCCAGAACTACACTGCTGCGATGTCCTTTGGGTACATCAATGGTAAATTCTGCCAGAACCTGTCTGTTGTTTACAAAGTTGGAAACAGCAAAACCAATGGAAACAGCCAGGATAATTATGGCTGCATATTTTATTGCATTATAGGTTAGTTGTCGGATTTTCAATGAACGGTATTTTGACTTTTCAGCCTTCATCCAGGTATTAAAATTCTCCCAGGCTATGTCTACATTGTATTTCCCTTTATTCAGCTTTGCTTCATTAACAGCTTCGACAATTTTTTTTACCTCTGCAAATGCACTGCGGTTGGCAGATGACTCATCAGCCCACTTTTCAACTGCATCCATTTCAGCAGGTGGTAATTCACCTTCAAAGTATTTCTGCAACCTGCTCCATCTGTTTTCTGAAATATTCATAGCAATTAAGTGAATTATTAAATTATGGATGCATTTTTTCTGCAATCTGCTCAGGGAAAACTTTGATTAAACTTTAATCAATGATTAGAATTACTGAATCTGTGCTCTATAGTATAAGACACTCATTTTTTATTTTACCGCCACAAGCAATTTAAATTTTAACTTATCGACATCTCATG
>SLIL01000404.1 GCA_007135645.1 Bacteroidales bacterium | reverse complement strand
GGGTTATGCTCCATTGTTTTATGAAAGGTATACCTGCGTTAAAGAAATGGGTAGAGGGTGTCAATCCAGCGGTCTTCGGTAATGAAAAAACTACCCATTTGCTCCCATTGCTTCAGGACCCGGTTTTCCTTCATCTGCTCAGCGGTCATGCCTTGTTCTTTGGCTTTTTGTAAAGTGCTGAATGTTTCGCTGAGGTCAGCGTGCCATTTTTTTAGCTGCTTCATTGAATAAACAGGGCCATGTCCACCAACAATGGTCACATCTTCGGGATAATCGTTTATGATTCTGGAAACGTTTTCCAAAAACTGTATGGGATTACCTCCGTTGCTTACATCTACAAACGGAAAGTAGTCGGCAAAAAGTAGATCACCCAAAACCAGCACATTTGATGTTGGGAAAAAGATCACCAGGTCGCTGTTGGTGTGTCCACCGGGTAAATGCCTGATTTGAACAGGCTCTCCATTGAATTGCAACTCCTTCCTGTCATCAACCAGCAAAGTAGGCAATGCAGATTCAGGAAAAGGGGGAATGATGGTTTCTCCCCGGCGTTGTTCGGTGGAAAGAAACTCCCGTACTGCCGGATGGGCAATGATGGTTGCACCTTTTCCCACCACTTTGTTTCCTCCGGTGTGATCTCCATGAATGTGCGTGTTGATCAGGTAACTCACAGGGGCATCGGTAATTTTTCCGATCTCTTCCATAAGTCTGTCAGTACTTTGCTCCCAGGCAGCATCAATTACCAGCAAGCCATCTTCTCCGGCAGAAACCACCACGGCAACTGAATTATTTACAAACAACCGGTAAATCCCATCACTGAGTTCAGTTACACCGATTTCAATGGCTGACCAGTCGCGTTGGGCCGTGACCGTCAGCGGCAAAATGCATAGCAATGTAATAAGTATCTTTTTTCTCATAGGTAATGATTTTTTATTTTAATTACCTGATAAACAGATAGCCATTGAATGGGTTCAATGGCTATCTGTGATTATTGTCTGTTTAAGCTTTGTAAATACTTACTGTGCTACATATTGCAGGGCTTTTTCCACTGCAGCAAAAATGGGTTCATTGCTGATCTGCTCTCCCACAGCCCTTTCCATCCATTGACTGGGGGTAATATTGCCAATGGAAAAGATGCGCAGTACTTCCTCGGCAAAATCTTTATCAGCAATATAATCTTCCAGCTGAAACATGATAAGGCGGCCATAGGGGTAATTCATCAGGTACAGGGGCGACTGGATCATGTGCGAATAGATTGCCAGCAGCGGGTTGTCGTCTTCACCAAAAACATCAGCATAGTATTGATTCCATATCTCTTTGGCTATGCGCACCACTGCTTCTTTCAGTTGTTCAGCAGTGGCATTGGGGTTGTCATACAGCCATTTCCATACTTCCATGTCAATGAGCGAAACTCCCATCATTTCGTAATTATCCCAGAAAACATCCAGCACATCCAGGTGCTCCATCATGGGGTCGGTTTGTTCGATGCCCAGCAGTTCCAGGTCGCGCTTCTGAAACATGAATGCCAGGGCTTCTGTAAAGGCCGTATTGGGGATGCCATTGACAAAATAGTTGTCCGCAAAGTGGTTGCTGATGGTTTGCTCCACGTTGTGCCCAAACTCATGCACGGCAATATTGTACCCTTTGTAGTCCATGCCATCGGCACCGATCCTGGTGCGCAGATGCGAAGGCTTGGAGCGCATGGAGGCCCGCATGGCATGTCCGGAGCCGCGTGCTGCATCAACTTCAATTTTTGATGCCAGGAATTCGGCCATATCGTGCTCAAAACCCAGGTCAAGGAGTTGGCGGGCCAGATCGTCGTTCATAGCATCTGCATTGGGGTAGCGGCTTTTGGTGATGCGATCCAGCTGTGCTTCGGAAATACCGGCACGGCCCACGAAGCCATTGTACCAGAGGTCAAAAGGCCTCAGCTCCCGGCCCAACCGCTGGCTGATCAGGTTGCCCACCTGCCGCAAAAGGGGAGAGGAGGCGTATTCCCTGAACAGGCCCGACACTTCTTCATAGGGGATCTCCATACTGCTTTCAAAGCGCCTTTTGATATAGGTATCCAGGTTGGCATAATAGGGATCCACGTTTTGCATGGCCCTGAAATTATCCAGCAAGATCTCATAGCGGCGGGTATCTTCGGGTTCAAAGTCGACCTGTTGCCCTTCAAGGAATAGCTCGTTGGTATGGGGGTTCCACTGGTAGTCGGAGTTGTTGATGACCTCTTTTGGGATATCCTGGTTGATGATGCGCAGCATCACCTGGTAGAGCATTTCCTGTTTGGGCAGCCCATCGGGTTCGCCATAGTTGGATTTTATTTCGTCGCGGATATTCCAGTGTGCCAGCAGGCGCATGTTTTCCGGGAACAGGGTCTCCATCTGGTCATTTACCAATCTGCCAGCATAAATGTTATATTCCGAAATATACAGCCTTCCCCTGCTGTAGATCTGATTGTTTTCCTGCAGGATGCGGGCAGGGATGCGGGCACTGAAATAATCGCCCAGGCGTGCAAAGCCCCACTGTCGGCCATCCCAGTCGCCGCCCAGCTCATTTTTTTCGTCGAGGCTGTAATGGGGGAAGTTGAGTACGATGATAAACGCGATCCTGTTGCTGAACAGGTCGTCCTGCACATGCGCCGCAGGGCTGTAGGCACCAAAGATCTGGTCGATGGGGTGTATAGGGCCGCGGTCTTCGTGGATCTGCCGGTTGAGTTCAACGCTGATCCGGCTCAGGTAGCCATAAAGGTGTTCAAAGTTGTATGCCAGCCGATCAAATACCATATCCAGCTCATCCTGGTCAGCAATAAAGTAGTCAAGGCAGAAGGATTCAAATTCGGCGGTAGTGCCGTCGGTGGTGCGCCAGAGTTCAGCCGTCCGGTTAACGCCACGCTCAATACGAAACGCAAAGTCATTGCCATGTTTTTCTTTCAATTGATCAATGACTTTGTCGATGGTTGCCTGCCCGATGGGACTGGTTTCGGTATCAAGGGATGCAGGGCCCTGGCAGGCTGCTATCAGCAGCATAACAGTCAGGAGATAAATAATTCTTTTCATTTTTTTGGGTTTGTTTGTTGGGGTGAAAAATGTTTTGCAGGGCAAACCTACGGAATTTTTGGGAAATATCCCCTAAATAAAAAATCCCGCTTTGTGCGGGATTTTTCAGTAATAAATGTATGAAGTTATATCGGGTTACGATAATTTTACGTTCACTGCATTTAATCCTTTTTTGCCTTCCTGCAGGTCGAAAGTTACTTCGTCATTCTCCCTTACTTCGTCGATAAGGCCTGTGGCATGTACAAAATATTCTTTTTCACTGCCATCTTCTTTGATGAAACCATAACCTTTGGTTTCGTTGAAAAATTTTACTGTTCCGGTACTCATGATAATCTATTATAAATAAAAAAATAATTTAATTCGATGCAAAGGTAGCATTAAAAGTTACAATAAAAAGATTTATTTTCAATTAATTCCGGAATCAGCTTTGGATCTGTGCATTTTTAGCATAGCACAGAAGTCATTTCTGGCTTAATAATGCTGAGATCTTTTGACCGGGTTATTCTTCTGTAGCATTTTTATTTTCAAGGGTATCCTCAATAAATTCCAGCAGTGAGAACCGCTCTTTCCCTTTTTTCAAGGGGATGATCCCGGTTTCATCAATGGTTCTGGCAAAGGGGAGAATAATTTTTCTGGTTTTTTCCAGGAACAGCTGCTGCCGCTTTTGTGATGATCTTCCGTCGCGGGGCTTCATATACTCCAGATCGTAGAGGTTGGATATGCTGTCAGCACATTTTATTGCTTCAGGAAACCGGTCTCCTGCAATTGAAGCCTCCCTGATCTTTGCGTAAAGTACCCTGTCTTTTTCGATGGCATCTTTGATGTCGGGTGCAGAAACGCTGTATACATGCCAGGCAATGGCAGGAGCAATGGCATGGAGCTCATTGAGGATCTTGTTCTTGTCAGGGGCATCTTCTACCGTATCGTGCAATATGCCGGCAAGGATCACTTCCCTGGGGAAGCCCAGCCGGGCAAGGAGAAAGCCGGTGCCGAGAACATGTGCAAGGTATGGATAGCCCGATTCCCTGTACTCTCCCCGATGTCTGTGCTCCGCAAATACCAGGGCACGGTCCAGCAGGGCCGGGTCATCCCTGAGAAAGTACCCCTTTGGCAAACCTTTTCTAAACAGCGACTTTTTATTGGAAGCAAGTAAAAACGCTTTCATCTCTTTGAGAAAACCTTTGTCGGCGAGATTGTTTTCATGGCTTTTAACCATGCCATAAACCTCTTCCAGGCCCCTGTCAAGGGCAAGGCTTGTGGATAACTGGAGTGAAAAATTTTGCGATAAGGTATTGGTTAACTTCATAGGCATATATTGTCCATGAAAAAAGCATATTTTTGTTTCTCCTTTTCTTCGAAGAA
The DNA here is from genome assembly GCA_007135645.1 of Bacteroidales bacterium. GTDB lineage: Bacteria > Bacteroidota > Bacteroidia > Bacteroidales > UBA7960 > SKVR01. The sequence continues at coordinate 2,644 of SLIL01000404.1, read as the reverse complement.
TGGTAGTGTAAATATAAGGTAAATCGGAAGTTCCTGCACGAATAAATTAACAGAAACTCTGCATTTCGGCGATAATCAGCAACAGGGCCGGTTTTCTCAGGTAGTTTTAATAAAAGGGTGGAAAGTGTGTGTGAAATGAAAGAAATACTTATGGGGCGGTTTCGCAAGGAGGAAGTCGTTGAACTGCTCAATGGCAAACCTAAATGCTTTGATCAGACCCTTGAGCTTGCCTTGCAGAACCTTGAACTGGTATCATGGCGGGCGGCATGGGTGCTGTTTCATTGTATGGAGGAAAAGGATCCCCGTCTGCAGCTTTATTTAAGCCAGCTGATCAATGTCATACCTGGAAAGGGGGACGGACACCAGCGCGAGTTGCTCAGGATCATTGGGCAGCTTGATGTTCCCGAAGGGCAGGAGGGAGTTTTGTTTGATCTTTGCATGAATATATGGGAGCAAGTAGGGAAGATTCCCTCTGTGAGAATATTTGCTTTCAGGATTATCCTTAAAATAGCCCGGAAATATCCTGATCTCCAATCCGAACTGGAATTCATTACACAAGAGTATTACCTCGAAACATTAAGCCCCGGGATAAAAAGATCTATCCAGCGAATGGCCGGCCAAAAGCATGATTGAAAACAGGTTCAGCCAATGTAATAGGTCATCCGCTGAAACAAAAGTTTAAAAAAATTCCAGCATTTGCAGAACTTATCCAAAAAATGATTAAATTTATTTGTACCTGTTTATTAAACCTCTTAACAGATGAGCAAAGGAGTCAGGAAGGAGATGATGGATATGTTGATGGCTTCATTGCTGTTTTCAATTGTTTTTTCTCCTGCAACTTTATTTAGCAATGAAAACTGGAAAGGCTCAGACTGGCTGGAGCATGCAAGAGCTTTTCCCGAGCATCAAAAAGATTCTGCTATTCTCTCTTTTATTAATGCAGCAAGGCTTTTTGCCCAGGAAAATGACTTCGAAAGCCAGGCCAGTGCTTACAATCAGATCGGTAATACCTACCTCCAGATGAGTAATCCCTCCAAAGCCATTGAGTATTATATTGCTTCGGCTGAAATTTATCGGGAGAAAGCTGACAATCGGCAGATGTATGGCCGCAACCTAATTAATATCGCCCTTATAAAATTAAATATTGGAGATCAGGTACAGGCAATGGAATATGCCCAGAAGGGGCTGAATATAGCACAAGAGTTTAATGATGAACTTGCCATGGTATTTACCCAGAGATTGATGGGGCGTATTTACCGGAGCAAGGGAATGAATGATGAAGCAATTGCCCGGATAAGGCAGGTTCTTGATTATTATCGTGCGCAGGAAGACTGGTCGAACCTGGGAGAATCCTTTCAGAATATTGCTAACAGTTATTTCGACAAACAGGAGTATGAACTTGCGGCAAATTATACCGATAGTTCATTGTACTATAACCGAAAAGCTGGAAATCAGCGTAATCTGGCCTATTCCCTGCACAGTCTTTCGTTTACTTATGTGCAACTTGGCCGGTTAGAAGAGGCCAAAGTTTTCAGCGATTCAAGTATCGCAATCGGGAGAGTGATTGCTGATCCCTACCTGGTCATGGATGGATACAGGATAAATGCCGATATCATGCGATTGAAAAGAGACATTGATGGTTATGGCAATTATATCGCAAGTTATCTGGCTCAGCGCGACAGCATTGATCAGCAGCAACAAGTATATATAACACGCGATCTGGAGGCAAAATATCAGAACCAGGTGAAGCAGGCTGAGATTGATGTATTGTTACTTGAGCAGCAACTGCTGGCATCCAACATCAGGCGTCAGAAGAACATGCGCAACGGCATCACTTTTACTCTGGTTATCGTGGTGGTTTTTTCCATTGTGCTGGTAAACCGGTTTAAGGTGCTGAATGAAACCCGCAGACAACTTGAAGTTGAGAAGCTGCGCAACAGCATTGCCCGTGATCTGCACGACGATCTGGGATCCACATTATCCAGTATAAACATTATCAGTCAGATGGCATTGCAAAATGGTCAGCATGATGCAGGCACTCATTTTGACCGGATTGGTAAGCACAGTGCCCTGATGATGGACAAACTCAGCGAGATTGTATGGTCTGTTAACCCTGATAATGACTCTACCGAGCAGCTTATTGTAAAAATGAGAGAGTTTGCTTCTGAGATTCTCGAATCCAAATCCATTGAATGGAAATTCCATATTGACAGAAAGATATGCAATCTGAAGCTGACTGTTGAGAAAAGGAAAACCGTTTATATGGTATTAAAGGAAGCCATCAACAATGCGGCAAAATACAGTGAAACCAACAGGTTAGATATTTGTTTCAATCTGGTTAATGAACACCTGGAAGTAAAGGTATGTGACCAGGGAAAGGGGTTTGATGAAGCAGTGGCTAAAAAGGGGAATGGGTTGAGAAATATGCGTGAGAGGGCAAAGCAGTCAGGAGGAGAGGTAACTATTAATACCGGCAATGGAGTGGGCACCGAGGTGCTCCTGCTGGTCCCCATCACATGATCAGGGTATTTTCTTTTGGGCTTTGATTCCTTATTTTTGCCAGACTATAGTTTCCCTTAAATTAAAAAAGCCAGATGTCCATCCGAACACTCATATACGAAGATAATGACCTGTTGCGTGAAAG
>SLIL01000217.1 GCA_007135645.1 Bacteroidales bacterium | reverse complement strand
GATATGATGTACACTTCGGGCGATGAAAACGGCCTGGACGACAGACGCTACAGCGGGGTAATGACCGGCAACACCTGGGCTGCCCCGGGCGGGTTTTTTATCAACTCCGGTGCTTATCTGTTGTTTCCCCATGGCAATGTAGTAAACCGTTTTACCCCGGTTATTGCTGACCTTTCCAACATTGGTTATGGCTTTACCGGCGGTACCATCAATTACTCCCGGGGTATCATCCCCAACAGGCTGCATGCCAAAGTAGGAACAGCTGGTGCAGTTAGCAATGCAACCCCCATAGGCGGTGGAAACTTTATGGGTGTAGAGGCCAACGCCGGTATAGTTTACAACCTGGGGCCTTTCATGAGCATCGAGCTGCATGGGGCACACCTGTGGCTGGGCGATTTCTTTGACAGTGCCGACGACAGGTACGGTGTGGCAATCAATGGTGGTGTTGAGGGTGTAAGGCCCGCAAATCCCTGGACTGTTTTTGTAGTGTATAAATGGCTAATGTTTTAAATACCCGGAAGCTATGCAAAAAATTATTTTTCCGTTCATACTAACTGCAGCCATGCTGCTCTTTAACCGATGCGAAACCATGAATCCGGCAAAATGGCACCCCTACAGCGATATTAAACCCCTGGAAACTTTTATGGATCTTGATTATCCCTTTGAAACAAAATGGGTTGATCTTCCGGGTGGCGAACGCATTGCCTATGTTGATGAGGGCACAGGCGATCATACCATCATATTTATCCACGGTCTGGGGAGTTATTTACCGGCCTGGAAAAAGAACATTCCTGCTCTCAGTGCGCATTACCGCGTAATTGCCATTGATTTGCCGGGTTACGGAAAGTCAGACAAATTGCCTCACAGTGGTATGATGACCTACTATGCAGGCGTTGTCAACGAGTTTGTTCAGGCTCTGGGGCTGGAAAAAGTTGTTCTTGGAGGCCATTCCATGGGAGGCCAGATATCAATGGTCACAGCCCTGTACTATCCTGAGATTGTTGAGAAACTGATCTTGTCTGCACCGGCCGGCTTTGAGCGCTTTACCGAAGGGCAGAAACAATGGTTCAGAAGTGTAATGACCGTGAGGGGAGTGATGCTCACCCCAGTGGAAGACATCATCACCAACCTGGCGTATAATTTTTACAGACTGCCCGATGACGCCGAATTTATGATCACCGACCGTATTGCCATGCGCGATGCAGAAGATTTTCAGGCATACTGCCACGCGGTGGTGCAATCGGTAAATGGCATGGTGGATGAGGCCGTGATCGATTTCCTGCACAAAATTCAGCAGCCGGCCCTTATTGTATTTGGTGAAAACGATAACCTGATCCCCAACCGGTTCCTTAATCCCGGGCGAACAGCAGATGTTGCCAGGGTAGGAGCCGAATTATTGCCCAATAATGAACTTTACCTCATACCGCAGAGCGGGCACTTCGTTCAGTTTGAATCTTATGAGCGGTTTAATGCCAGGGTAATTGATTTTCTGGGACAGTAGTAAGCCAGAAAAGAAAAAGCGTTATCAGATCCTCGATCAGCCTCCCTGAAGGCGCAGATTGGTGAGTCCGGCATTGCGGGCAGCGGTAATGGCTGCATTGTATTCGGCACGGGTGATCCTGCGGGATATTTCCGGGAACTCATCGGCCTTAAATACAGGAGTATATTGTGACATGAGGTTTACATAGGTATCTTTTGGGAGGTTTTCGGCGATCCATTCCACTACCTTCTCTGACCGGGCCACATTGTTGGGCATTACCAGGTGGCGGATCATCAGCCCGCGGTTGATTACCCCACTTGCTTCGGCTACAGGTACTCCAACCTGGCGATGCATCTCAAGCAATGCTGTTCGGGTAATCTCAGGATAAGTAATAGCTCCGGGTGAATACTTATTGGCAGCAAAGGGATCGGCATATTTAAAATCGGCCAGATAAACGTCTACAATCCCATCAAGCAACTGTAATATCTCAAGTTGTTCCCAGCCGCAGGTATTATATACAAGGGGCAATTTAAGCCCTTTGCCCGCTGCAATATCCAGCGCCTTTAAAATATGGGGGGCATAGTGGGTTGGTGTTACTACGTTGATGTTGTGGCAGCCTATGCGTTGCAGGGTAAGCATCATGTCGGCCAGATCATTGATGCTATGCCTTCTGCCCCGGCCCAGCTGGCTGATGTCATAGTTGATACAGAATACGCAAAGCAATGAGCAATTGGTAAAAAAGACGGTTCCCGAACCATTTTGACCTACCAGTTCCCTCTCTTCACCAAAGTGGGGGGCAAACGACGATATTTCCAGGTCGGCATTGGCATTGCAATCGCCCCTGCGTCCCCGGATGCGGTTTTTACCGCAATCGCGCGGGCAAAGCGAACAGTCGCGCATCATATCCCACATTACATCGGCACGGGCCTTTAAGGTACCATTGCGATGCAATTCCAGATACGAAGGCTCAAAACTATTGCTAACGGATAATTCGTCCATAAGTCCTTCTTTTGAAAATAATAATCCGGCTGATCCGGCAGCAGGTAATACTGCCCCACTGAGGGCAATTCCACCAAGGGTACGTAAGAAACTGCGCCGGCTGTTGCAATGAATTCGTTTCATGATCGTGTGTTTTAAAGCATAAAAATACAACAATAAGTGCTGATTTTCAACTGTTTTCGTCGTTGGAAATTTTACAGAATGTTAATTTCCCTTTTAAAACCTGTTTTTGTTTTATGCAGCACATTTTTTTTTATATTAGTCGGGTGAATTTATAATGAGTCTAAATAAAATCTGCAACCCGTTATCCAAATTGATTATACAATGAATGCAAAAAAGATATTACTCGTAGCTATTTTATTAAACGTAATTTTCCTTGCTGGTAGTATTAATGCTCAAAACAGCATTGGGGTAAGGGCCGGGGGCAATATTAGCTTTCTGGCGCCTACTTTCGAAACCTATTACACCGAAAGGCTGGGGTATTCAGTGGGGGTCACCGGGCATATTGAGCTTATTCCCAACCTGTTTTATATCCCGGAGATCAATTACACCCATCGGGGCTATTTATTGTACACGCCCGCTTTTCTTGATGAAAACCTTTCCGGGGCCGATCTGATCCTTGGCCTGAGCTATCTGGATATACCTTTTAATTTCGGATATGGTGGCACCATGGTTACTGAAGGGGCATCTGATATGTTTTTTCTTGCTTATGGAGGGTTTCAGCTGAACCTGCTCCAGGGGCAACGGAACAGGTATCGCGAAAGGGAAGCCCTAAGCGGGGCCCCTGCCGGAGATCCGCCGGCCTATGATGCCATCAGAACCACAGATATGGGGGGTAACCTGGGTTTTTCCATTGGGCTGGGGCAATTTCTTTTTGACGCACGGTTTTATTTTGGGGTAATACCTTTGTTTGATCCAAAAAGGGAAGGGGATACCATGAATTCGGTTACAATTTCGGCTTCCTACAGATTTATCTGGTGAAAATACATGAGTAGACCGGGTATAAGGAAATAATAATCAAGGAAAACAAAATTTATTCATACTTAAAGCATAATAAACCAAAGACTTAAAGTAAGGTCTGAACGATAGAAGCAGCCCCGGCATTAATTTTTTTATAATGAACCATTTGCGATTATTGAACACATTACTGTTGACCATGATGACATTTTTTGTTTTCGGTCAGATAGAAATAGCATTTACAGGCAAGCTGGATGGCTATCATCATCCTCTTGACAGCATCCATATCAGGAATCTCACCACAGGAAAGGAGCGCATATTGTATCCTCCTGATACGTTGTTGTTAATAACCCTTACTACTGGTTCCGAAAACAGCATCGCGATGCCGGCTCCATTGCTTGATATTCGGCAGAATTATCCAAATCCGTTTTCGGTACAGACAAACTTTATTGTCTCAATACCTTATCGCGATCATGTTTTCTTAACGCTCTTTGATCTTTCGGGGAGGATACTGGGGCGATATCAGGGTCACCTTGAAGAAGGGGAGCATACATTTGAACTAAGTAAGGGTAATGCCGGTGTTTTTTTTCTGGAGGTGAAAACCAGCACAGAGGCCAGAACCATCAGAATGATCAGTTCCGGGTTCGGCACATCTTCCAGGGCTGTGTTTAACCATACCGGTTTTAGCTCTCTGCCTGCAAAAGTTGATCTGGCCCAGTCAGAACTTAAAGACTCTGAGGTATTTGAATATAACGAAGGTGATTTACTGGAGGTAAAGGGTTACATTACTGATTCAGTTCAGGTGGCGCACACAAGACTTATTACCATTGATCCGGATGAAAGTAAAACATATTTTCTGGGCTTTGGGGATAAATTCCGTATCGCAATACTGATGTATCATGAACTGGTGGAAGGAGAGGCAGAGGATTTGTATGAGCGAAGCATGGAAGATTTTGAAAACGACATGATGTACCTGCTGGAGAACGACTTCCACCTGTTGTCTATAAATGATCTGCTGCTCATTGAAAGAGGAGAAATGGTGCTGCAATCTCATGGAGTCATTGTTACTTTTGATGATGGGTTTGCCTCTGATTATCATCTCGCATTTCCACTGCTGAAAGAACTGGATATTCCTGCCACATTTTTTATTGTTACGGAGTGGGTTGGAACAACGGGTTTTTTAACCTGGCCCGAGGTTTGGCTGTTGTCGCAATACGAAAACGATGAGGGATCCAGGATCTTTTCCATTGGTTCTCACACCAGCTCTCATCCTTTCCTTGAACAAAGTGCTGAAAACTTTGGAAACCACGATGATTATCTTGCTTTTTTAAATGCAGAGCTGGGAGATTCAAAGGAGTGGATTGTTGATGTTACCGGTCAGGAGCATATTTTTTTGGCACTGCCCTATGGTGATGGTGCAGAAAATCCACACATTATTGAAACAGCCCTTGCAAATGGGTATCATGGTATTCGTACATCCAGATGGGGCGCAGAAAAACCCTTCGAAATGGATCTGTTTGTTTTGAGAAGTATTCCCATCTTATCAACATCATCCATAGATGGGATCCAGTATTATCTGAGTAACTGAGATGCAAAAGGAACTGGGTGTTTTAGTTTTTTCAAAAGGAAGCCCCTTCCATGCTATCGGCCCACAACAACAATACGCGCGGCTTGTCCACAATTACTTCTGATAAAATAGATACCTGGGGTCAGCAGGTCTGTTGAGATAAAGCGGGTGTTGGATTTTTTCAGTAGCATTTGACCATGGATGTCCAGTAACTCAAGGTCAGTTTCAATATTCAGATGAATTCCTGAACCTTGCTTAACGGGATTGGGAAATACCACCAGTTGCTCAGGCTTTTCCGGGGCACTGACCATGGTGGGTATTACCGGAATACCTTCCAAAGCAATATTGTTGAAGGTTATCCTGTCCCCATGATCGGCAAAGGGGTCTTCTGTTTCAAATCGCAACCGGATCCTGAATTCCTCATTGTCTGCTGCTTCCTCAAGGTGAGATAAGTCAGCACGGAACAAGGTATATTCTTCCCCTGTTTCATAATGATCAAACAGCAACCCTTCGGTTGTCCAGTTATTCTGATCTGACAAAGCATAATCAACCAGAATGGCCTCTATGGCTCCTTCGTTCATAACGGCGAAGCTCAGGGCGATATTTTCATATCCGGTTGTGGGCAGGTGAAGGAACAGTTTGTTTTCGTTCCCTTCATTTTGAAAGGGCTGCTTGATCTGCAATGCGCGCATCTCTTCAGGATCGTATTCCTGATCATCCAGGGCTTCGGGGCGGTAATTGAGTGGTGTGGGCTGGTTTCTGCGCTCCATGGATGCCTTTCGCCACAACGGATGGTCTTCATGAAAGGGGTATCCTTCCAGGGCGGACTGAAAGATGATCTCCGCACCCTCATTCTGGCTGTAATAAGGTACAAGGGATTCCAGGGGAGTATTGTTGGGCATGTCCGTATCAAAATACCAGAATGTTATCAAATCAAGGCTGTCACCTGTTTTAACAAAATGGGCGGTTAGATTCATGTCTTCCGCTGGCGCCATGGTCAACAAGGCATCGGTTTCCTCTGTTGAACCTTCCCAGTGGCTGAACAGGTATCCCGGCGCAGCAATTGCTTCTACCTCAATGGGGATTCCGGCAAAGTACACTCCTGTCCAGGGATATACCGGTGCTTCCAGAGCTGGCATGCTTTCATTCAGGCCTATAGAGTTGATCCTGATATGTCCCAATCCTTCTCCTATATCCAATAGAAGCGCATACCTTCCATCCAGTTCAAAAAATTCTTCCATATGATCGCGCATGTAATGGAGGCGGTTCTCAGAGAAATCAATCAGCCTTTGTCTGTGGATGGCATACAACTCAGGGGTAGGTCGGTGCCATCTGCGGTAGTGTTCATAAAGGTAAGGGCCAATTTTTTCATCAAAATCATCAATTAAGTTCAACAGATACGATGGCTGAAAAGCAGTATTGAGCAGGTCGGCAAAGCGAATTATAAAATCCTGTCTGAATTCCGGGCTTCCCAGCAATGCTCTAAGCGGGAATGTCTGGTTGGGGCCATTGGGAGCCCATGCCGGGGGCGGTGTGGCAGGGTTAACGGTGGTGGCACTGATGGAATCGAGGCCGGTGCAGTAAACCAGCGCATTGCGGTCATAATTATTGTGGGGGCCAAAAATGAAGCTGTCATCCATATCCCACCACATCCAGCGCCATCGCCCATCTTCGGTCTGGGGACGCCAGAAACGTACGTTTTTTCCCGGCTGATCAGTATTCATGGAGAAAACCTGCAGGATATGGTAGTCACGAAAGTCATCCACATCCATTTGGGTTTTTACCCACTCATAGTTTTCGGGTTCTTCAAGATTGTTGTTCTGGAGAAAAGAAAGCAGGTTCATGTAATGCGCATTGCTACCGTATTTCACCTGCCCGGTATTGTCGAGCATGTCGATCTCTGTATAACCATAGTGGTTTTCTATGTAGTTATTGTCAAATCGCTCCCTGATGTTCAGGATTCCCCAGTATTCGCTGTTGAGAAAAACCACTGCAGGGTGGTAGGCTTGTTTCTCCACATCGCTTATGCCATGTAGTATATGCTGAATAAAAGCATCCCGGTAGTAGGTATAAGCCCAGTCAG
>SLIL01000284.1 GCA_007135645.1 Bacteroidales bacterium | reverse complement strand
TATTGCCTGGTATTTCGACCTGGTAGGCGACGATGCCATAGTAAACGACCGCTGGGGCCATGGCAGCAATATCGGCTACATTACCCCTGAATACAGCTCCGGTGGTATCCAGACCGATCGTCCCTGGGCCGAGGTGCGCGGTATCGGGCGCTCCTTCGGGTTGAACCGTAACGAAAAACTGGAGGCCTACAAAACTCCCGCCGAACTTATCCGCCTTTTTGTAAGAACTGTTGCCTGGGGTGGTGGCCTTACCATCAATGTGGGGCCCTATGCCGATGGCAAAATTCCGCTCATCCAGCAGGAACGCATTGAAAAACTGGGCGAATGGATACGAACCAACGAAGAAGCTATTTATGCGGCAACCACCTGGAAAAGACCCGGTGAGGAACGGCAGGTAACCCTGGAAAGGATTGATCCTGAAATAAACTTTAACTGGGTGCGCAATTCTCCCGGGCATCCCATTTCCGAAGACCATTTTACCGTGGAATGGACCGGTTATATAAAACCTGATCATACGGCAGAATATCTGTTCTCAGCTATGGCAGATGACGGAATGAGGCTCTTTATCGATAATCAACTGGTGCTTGATATGTGGGAACCTCAGGAGGAAGGCACCGATTCACAGGCCATGCGCGAAGATGCGGAGGCATCCTTGCAGGGACGGATCAGGCTGGAGAAAGACCGTTTTTATCCCATACGCATAGAATATTATGAAACCGTGCAAAATGCACGCATACACCTTTACTGGGAATCTCCGCAGCTGGAACGGGAAGTTGTGGCCGGCAAAAACCTTTATACCCAAACTGGTCTGGAACAAGGCAATGGCCTGAAAGGGGTTTATACTTCCATGCGTCAGTACATTGCCTATACCCATAATCATGGAAACCTCTACGCCACATGTTTCGACTGGCCGGGCAATGAGCTGGCGCTGCCCATTGAGCGGCCCCGTCAGGGTACACGCATAACGTTGCTGGGAAGAGACGGCGAACTGCCCTGGAACTATCGCGACGGGCAGCTGATCATCAATACATCTGTAGTAAAATATAATGAAATGCCCAGCCATTATGCCTGGACCTTTAAAATCGAGAACTATGAATAGAGTAACCTTCCTGTTGCTGCCATTGCTGGTGGTGATGTTTTTTTCCGGATGTCAATCATCCGCAGATGAAATAAGCCTGATACCCATACCTGTGGAAATGAGCATTTCCGGGGCCGGATTTACCATCAATCCCGAAACAAAGCTCGTTTACAATGATACCGAACTGGAAATGATCTCCGGTATTGCTATAGAACTTTGGAAAAGCTACCTGGGGTTTGAGCTGCAAGCAGAATATGCTCAGTCCGCACCTTCCAGTGCGGTTGTTTTCACCATAAATGATGTATATGATGAAACCATTGGCAATGAGGGCTACAGAATAGATATAAACAGGAAAGGTTTGGTTGTTTCTGCCAATAAACCGGCAGGGATCCTTTACGGAAGCCAGACGGTTTATCAGTTGCTAAGTACCCATGCCCATGGCAGGCTGCCGGGTTTGCAGATCACTGATTACCCCAGGTTTGGATACAGGGGACTGCATCTGGATGTTTCCCGCCATTTTCATCCCATGGAATTTATCTATAAAATGATTGACCAGATGGCCAAACACAAGCTCAATGTGTTTCACTGGCACCTTATAGATGACCAGGGATGGCGCCTGGAGATCAAACAATACCCCAGACTTACCGAAGTGGGAGCCTGGCGGGTGGATAAGTCGCACCTGCACTGGGATGCACGGCCATTGATCAATGATCCCGAAAATGCAACCTATGGTGGTTATTATACCCAGGATAAGGTAAGGGCCCTGGTTGCCTATGCTGCAGAAAGAAACATTACCGTTATGCCCGAAATAGAGATGCCTGCCCATGTAATGTCGGCGCTGGCAGCCTACCCTGAGCTGTCCTGCACAGGAGAGAATCTTGGCGTTCCACCCGGAGGGGTATGGCCCATTACGCATATTTATTGTGCCGGTAATGATGATGTTTTTGAATTCCTTGAGAATGTGCTGCTGGAGGTAATGGAATTGTTCCCCTCTGAGTTTATTCACATCGGTGGAGATGAAGCCGACAAAACGAACTGGAAGGCCTGCCCCAGGTGTCAGGCGCGTATCCGGAATGAAGGCCTTGCTGATGAAGAAGAGTTGCAAAGCTATTTCATCACCCGCATAGAAAAATTCCTGAACGCTCATGGCCGAAGATTGATGGGCTGGGATGAAATTCTTGAAGGAGGCCTTGCACCCAATGCCACGGTAATGTCGTGGAGGGGAGAAGCTGGTGGCATTGAAGCAGCCAGAATGGGCCATACCGTGGTTATGACCCCCGGCAGTCACTGCTACTTCGATCATTACCAGGGCGATCCTGACATTGAACCTTTGGCTATTCATGGTTATACCACGCTGGCAAAGGTCTATTCTTATGAGCCCATTCCGGCAGAGCTTACCCCCGAAGAGGGCAAGCTTGTTCTGGGAGCTCAGGCCAACGTATGGACTGAGTTTATGCCAGACAGCAGGCATGTGGAGTATATGGTTTTTCCCCGCCTGGCAGCCCTTTCGGAAGTGGTGTGGTCGCCGGCAGAGCATCGCCACTGGGGCGATTTTTCCAGAAGGATGCAAACCCAGTATGAAAGATATGCAAAACAGGATATCAATTTCTCCCTTAGTGCGTTCCAGGTGAGGGCACTTCCCGAAATAAATCCTGATAACAGAAGCCTGCGTATTGCCCTGGAAACCGAAGTTTACAATCCTCAGATCCGCTATACTACCGATGGCACTCAACCCAATTCCCGCTCACCCATTTACAGGAAACCTTTTGAGATTGATCAGACTACCACCGTTAAAGCAGTGGTTTTTGAAAACGAACAATCCATGCAACAAGTGATGAAGCGGGAATACCATCTCCATAAAGCTTTTGCCGGAGGTATTCAGCTGCGTTACCCCAACAGTCCGCAATACGATGGCCATGGTGAGTACAGCCTGATCAACGGTATCAGGGGTACCAGCAGTTTCTCCGATGGCAACTGGAAAGGGTTCCTTGGTGACGATCTGGTGGCCGTTATTGATCTGGGAAAAGCTACAACCATTAATCAGATCAGCGTTGATGCATTGCAAAACTATGCATCATGGATATTCCTCCCCCAATGGGTGGCATTTGAAGTGTCTGCCGATGGAAAAGATTTTCATCTGCTGGAAAAACTGGAAAGTGAATACGATATCTATGATACCGAGCGCAACATCCGTATCTATTCTGCTCCAACTCCGGCAGAAAATGTTCGCTTTGTGCGTGTTACGGTAAAGAATCAGGGTGTTTGTCCCCCCGGCCACTCGGGTGCAGGGCAGCCTTCGTGGCTGTTTGTAAGTGAGATTATTGTGGAATAAAAATTTGTGTATTTGAAGGAAGAATAAAGGTTTTCTGGCTTTTAATACGATCGGAGTAGTTATGTTAGTAGCAGCTAAGCTAAATCTCATAAGTTTTACCGGATAATAATGATGTATCCTCAATAATGGTTTGTTCAAACTATGAAACTGGGTTGAATGTTATCCTGAATAATAGCTAAAGAAACAATAAACCTAAAATTAACCCCGAATGTAATAAAAATATCACCCTTTCAGGGTTCTGGTTCTCTGATTTAACCTACGTACTATAATCCAACCACCCCTTCGGGGTTGTCAGGTAGATGATATGATAATCATTAAAAAAAACCGAAGGGATAACAAGATTATTAGAAAATAATATCCGCAGAACCAATTTTGCAGAACCAATTCAACCCCGAATGGGTGACAAGATTATAGAAAAACGATATTTGCAGATCCAATTCAACCCCGAAGGGGTAACAAGATTATAGAATTATGGAAAAACAAAATTCGCCCAACCATCATAACCCCGAAGGGGTGACATAAAAACGATATTCGTACAAACAAAACAACCCCGCAGGGGCGACAAGATTATTGAATGATTTTATTATTTTTATCCTAAAAAAGAACAAACCGATCAAAACTATGGCAGGCACATTTTCTCAAATTTACATCCAATACGTTTTTGCCGTTAGAGGCCGGGAAAATCTTTTGCAAAAACCCTGGCGAGACGAAGTTTTTAAATACATGTCAGGCATCATCAAAGGAAAAAATCAAAAACCAATAATTGTAAATGGGGTTGGGGACCATGTTCATGTTTTTGCTGGTTTAAAACCTGCAATGTGCATTGCTGATTTGATCCGTGATATCAAAAACAATTCTTCCAATTTTATTAATGAGCAAAAATTCCTTAAAGGAAAATTTTCATGGCAGGAGGGGTATGGTGTATTTTCTTATTCTCACTCCCATATCGACAATGTCTATCAATACATTGCTAATCAGGAAGAACATCATCGGAAAAAGACCTTTAAAGAAGAATACATTGATTTTCTTCGAAAATTTGAAATTGAATTCAACGAAAAATATCTGTTTGACTGGTTCGATTAAAAAACAATAAATATGAAACGACTTACTATTCTGTTTATCATTTCCCTGATCCTTGTTTCCACCACTTTCTCCCAGGAAAGGATCTGGAACGAAACCCCCGAACAAAAAGAAGAACGGTTATCCTGGTGGACACATGACCGGTTCGGTATGTTCATCCATTGGGGCATATACGCTATGCCAGCCCGTCATGAATGGGTGATGCTCTACGAACGGATATCTGTAGAAGATTATAAGAAGTATTTCGATTTGTTTGACCCCGATCTCTATGATCCTGCAGAGTGGGCAAGAATGGCCAGGGAAACGGGGATGAAATATGCCGTTATTACCGTAAAGCATCACGATGGTTTTTGCCTGTTTGATTCAAAGTACACCGATTATAAAGCTACCAATACCCCGGCAGGCCGCGACCTCATTAGAGAATGGGTGGATGCTTTCAGGGCCGAAGGCATTCGGGTTGGTTTTTATTATTCAATGATCGACTGGCATCATCCCCATTACACCATTGACAGGATCCATCCGCTCAATCCTGCATCTGATGATGAGCTCAGAAGGTTGAACCAGGGGCGTGATATGGCTATTTACAGAGAGTATATGCACAATCAGGTGCGTGAGATCCTTACCAATTACGGACAAATCGACATTCTGTGGCTTGATTATTCTTTCCCTGGTGAACGGGGTAAATCTGCCCAAGACTGGGGATCTGTGGAACTTGTAAAAATGGTTCGTGAACTTCAGCCTGGTATCATTATCAATGACAGGGCTGACCTGAAAGATGTTCCAGGTGGCTGGGATTTTGTAACACCGGAGCAATTCAAAGTTCCGGAATGGCCCACTGAGAACGGGGAAAGAGTGCCATGGGAAACCTGCCAGACATTCAGCGGATCATGGGGTTATTATCGCGATGAGCTTACCTGGAAAGATTCGCGGCAGCTCCTCGGACTTCTTATTGAATCGGTGAGCAAGGGCGGAAACCTGCTTCTTAATGTTGGGCCTACCGCCCGCGGTTTCATTGATCACAGGGCTGAGGAGGCCATGAATAAAATGGGGGAATGGATGAAATACAACAGCAGGTCGATTTATGGTTGCACACAGGCACCGGATGAATTTATTGTTCCGGAAAACTCCCTTTTAACTTACAACCCCCATACGAATCGGCTTTATATTCATCTTCTGGAATACCCGCTTCAGAACTTTCATCTGGAAGGGTATAAGGATAAGGTACGATATGCCCAGTTTCTGCACGATGGCTCTGAAATCCAGATCACCCAACCGGCAGGGCACTGGATAAGACAAGAACTTGGGGAAAACGATATCAACCTTCGCCTGCCTGTAGTAAAACCCAATGTGGAAATACCAGTTATTGAGTTGTTCCTGAGGTAATTAAAAAATCAGATATCATGAGATTGTTTTTTATCAGATACAAATTGCTTTTTTGGGGTGTGTTTATCCTTGCATCCTGCGGATCTGGCAGTAAATCGCCGGAGTTTATAATTGCCGAATTGTCTCAGGGTAAGGTTCCGTTATTTATTGGTCGTCAGAATACAGGTGTCTTTGAAGTGGCCCTGCAGATTGATGATGGGCAAAAAACGTCCAGTATAAGATCGGTTGAAATCGTTTTTGACCATAGAAATGCCGGGGAAATTATCGGTCATGTCAAAATATGGCATCAGCGGGTCAATGAAGAACAGGAAAGCGCCAGCCCGATATTATTTTCGGAAACAAACAAATTGGGGCGAACCGCTCGTTTAAGCGCTGATCTTACTCTTGTTCCCGGAAGCCATACCCTTTCCTTTGATATCAATGTGGATGATGATGCTTTGCTGGAAAGAAGTTTTCTGATAAAGGAAATACGGTTTGATTTTGGCAGTGAAGGGAAGGTTTCACTGATACCCGACCCAGATTTCCGTTACCGGCCTGCCGTGGTTTTACGTGCCGCCGGGCAAGACAATTGCGATACCTATCGCATCCCCGGTATCGTTACAACCTCTGAAGGAACACTCATTGCAGTGTACGACAACCGTTACAATAACAGCAAAGATTTGCAGGAAGACATTGATGTGGGCATGAGCCGCAGCACCGATGGCGGGCAAACCTGGGAACCCATGCGAGTGATCATGGATATGGGTGAATGGGGCGGACGTCCGCGCAGGCTCAATGGTATCGGCGATCCTGCTATACTTTATGATCACACAACAGGAACCATTTGGGTGGCGGCCCTGTGGATCAGCGGTTCACACTATGAAAAAATGCTGTGGTGGGATTCCAGGCCTGGTATGTCACCTGAAGAAACCGGACAGTTCATGCTGGTAAAAAGCACCGATGACGGACTCACCTGGTCTGATCCCATAAACATTACCGAACAGATCAAAGACCCGGCATGGCAACTGCTGCTTGTCGGCCCCGGAATGGGTATTACTCTTGATGACGGTACACTCATTTTTGCCGGCCAGTTTAAGGAAGATATTGGTGTTCAGGCCCTGGACGGCGGTCAATTCACCAGCCACTCAACCATTGTTTACAGCAATGACAGTGGTACAACCTGGCATATCGGAACAGGTGCCAAACCCAATACCACCGAGGCACAGGTAGTACAGCTT
>SLIL01000138.1 GCA_007135645.1 Bacteroidales bacterium | reverse complement strand
GGGTTTGATGCTTATAGCCCTTTTTGCCGGCATCAGCCCTGCAATAGCTCCCGATACAATCAGAATGATCAGAGCTGCTACTGCAATATTAAAGCTCACTTCAGGGTTTTTAAAGGCTGCACTTTCGCCACCCCCGGCGGTTAATAGCTTGTTTACCATTTCAAGCAGGAAAACTCCCAGGCTCAGGCCGAGGTAGCCGGCTATAGTGGTTAAAAAGACCGATTCAGTAATGATCTGGCTTATGATCTTGCGGGGTGTTGCTCCCAGTGCGCGCTGTATACCGATCTCCTTGGTGCGTTCTTTAACCACGATTAGCATGATATTGCTTATTCCGATAACCCCGGCCAGCAATGTGCCTGTTCCAACGATCCACACCAGTACATTAATACCCATAAACAGCCCGGTCACTTTTCTGAACTCCTCTTCCATGTTGAAGCCGGCAATGGCCTGCTGATCATGAGGGGCGATCCTGTGCCTGCTTTTGAGCAGGTCGCGGGCTTTCTGGTCTATTACACCGGCCGGTACATCAGGCTTTGCCGTAAGGGCAATCCAGCCAACCATATCTCCATAATTGTAGGTTTGCTGCAAGGTGGTGAATGGGACATAAATGGCCTGCGCTTTGTCTCCACCAAAGTTCATATTGGTATTCAATGGGCTGAAAACCCCGATCACCTGGAAATACACACCGTTGATCCTTATGTATTCGCCCAGGGGTTCTTCGTCTTCCTCAAAAAGGATATCCCTTACCAGGTTTCCAATTACAGCAACTTTTCTTCTGTGCTGGATGTCAATGGGGTTCAGGAAACGGCCTGAAAGCATTCTTACAGGGTCGATCTCATTCCATTCAGGATAATCGCCATTTACAGTAAAGGCTCCGGTTTTAATCCCTCTTACCACATTGTCTGTTGCGTTGCTGGCTATTCCGGCCTGCAAGCGGGGTGCGATGAGGTCAATCTCGGGGATGTTGTTGCGCAGTGCTTCAATGTCAGCGTTGCGAAAATTGTATCTGCGCCCCCGGGGGAAACCGGCATAAGGTTCAGAGGTTCTTTGAGGCCAGATAAAAACACTGTTGGTGGCGAAATCCTTCATTCCGTCAAAAACAGCATTTTGCAACCCCCTGCCTGATCCCAGCATGATGATCAGCATGAAAATTCCCCAGAACACACCAAAAGCGGTAAGGAATGTGCGCACTTTGTTTTTCTTAAGTGCGGCCATTATTTCTTGCCATTTATCCAGGTCAAACATTTTTGTGGTTATTTAAAGTGAATATATTAGTCATTTTCAAATTCTGCGCATTATTCGTCTCTTAATGCTTCAATAGGCTTAATGCTTGCGGCTTTACGTGCTGGTACAAACCCCGCGAAAGCACCCGCAACAATGAGCAGTAACGTTGCACTTACGGCAATGCGGAAGTCGGCTGTCGGGTTGGTAAAAAACTGGGTGTCAATACCAGAGAGCAACTCAAGGAGCCCAACTCCCAGCACCAGCCCTACATAGCCGGCAAAGGTGGTGATGATCACCGATTCAAAAAGGATAAGCGATACCACCGAAAACGGAGTTGCCCCCAGGGCTTTTCTTACTCCTATTTCGCGGGTGCGTTCCTTTACCACGATGATCATAATATTGCTCACCCCTACTATTCCGGCTATAATGGTTCCGATGCCGATGATCCATATAAACAGCCTTATCCCTTTGAAAATGCTTTGCATCTGCATATAGTTTTCAAAGCTGTTCCAGGTGCCCAGTGCCCTGCGGTCATTTTCATCAAAGTTGTGTACTGCCGCAAGCCTGCTGCGCACTTCTTTTTCAGCCTGCTGTGCCTCTTCAAGGGTATTGGCTTTTATGGTCATGGAGATTTCGTGCAGCCGGTTTCCGCCGCTGAACACCGTTTGTGCTGTGGTTATGGGGATGTAGATCAGGCGCATATTATTTTCGTTGCGGCTCTGGTCTTCAAAAAAGCCCACTACCTTAAAAGGGATCCCGTTTACCAGGATGTATTTTCCTATGGCTTCTTCAGCTTTGTCTTTGAAAAGGATGTCGCGCACCAGGGTGCTGATCACGGTAACTTTTCTGCGCTCTTTAAGATCAAGGTGGTTGATGTATCTTCCGCCTGTTATGGTCAGTGCTTCAATTTTCTGGTAGTCGGGGTGTACGTTTCTGATGCCGAAAGAGTGAACCTCGTTGTTGAAGGTTACCTGGTTGCCCCACCAGATATTGAACCTACCCGAAATGTGTTCGGTACGTGCGAAATTGTTTTTCAGGTCTTCATAATCACTGTTGGTAAACCTGATGGGCCTGCCTGGGTTCATACCGCCATGGGCTACGCTGGTGCGCCCGGTCCAGATCCATAGGGAGTTTTTGGCTGCACCCCTGAATTGAGCTTCAAAACCATTCTGAAGACCATTGCCCGATCCCAGCAAAATGATCAGCATGAATATTCCCCATGCCACACTGAAGCCGGTCAGAAAGGTTCTGAGCTTGTTTTTCTTTATGGTGGCAAGAATTTCCTGCCATTTATCCAGGTCAAACATTTTGTGTTTTCGTTTAGGTTATTGAATTGTGTAAGGAACTTCAGGCAGATACGGCAATCTCTTCAAGAGGTTGAGGAACGTAATCTGCTTCTATAAGCCCGTCTTTGAGTTTGATTACACGCTTGGTCATTCGTGAGATATCGTTTTCGTGGGTTACAATGAGTACCGTGATGCCCTCATCATTGATATTCCTTAAAATATTCATTACTTCATAGGAGGTGCTTGTGTCCAGTGCCCCGGTGGGTTCATCGGCCAGAATGATTTTGGGGTTGGCAATAAGAGAGCGTGCAATGGCTACCCTTTGCTTCTGCCCACCTGAGAGCTCATTGGGCATGTGCTCAGCCCAGTCAAGCAATCCAACCCTGTCAAGGTACTCCAGGGCGATCTTATTCCTCTTTTTACGGCTTACGTTTTTGTAATAAAGAGGAAGCGCCACATTCTCCATGGCATTCTTAAATGAGATAAGGTTGAAGGATTGGAATACAAACCCTATATATTCATTGCGCAACAGGGCTGATTTTGTTTCTGAAAGCATCCTGATGGGTTTGTTATCCAGGTAATATTCCCCTTCATCATAGTTATCAAGAATGCCAAGAATGTTTAACAAGGTTGATTTGCCTGATCCGGAGCTGCCCATAATGGAAACCATCTCTCCCTTTTCAATATTCAGGTCAATACCCTTTAAAACATGCAGGGAGTTTTTCCCCATTTCATATGATTTGTGTATGTTTCTTAAACTGATCATAATAGTGAAGTTTGATTTGTTTGAGTGAATAATCTAAAAACAGGCCAAAAGAAATAAAAAACTAAGATACAGAGTGTTACGAGAAAGTGGGTTTTTTTCAATGGAACTAATTTGTTCATGGCCGCACAAATTTGTTCAGAAATGGACAATCTTATTCAGAAGTCTTGAGTCGGCCCTGTATGACGTTTTGAAGGAAAGGTTAGTTACATCAGAGAGAATTTTTTCAAGGGGCAATACACCAAAAAAAACTATTTTTGCCGCGGATTAAATTATTACCTGTAAGAGCGTTAATTGTCTGAAAATCTATTCATAAAACCTTATATATATGGAACAACTTACCGACCAAATGGCCAATGCGCATATTTTGAACCAGTTCTGGCTTACTTTTTTACTGGTGATTTCTATGGTACTGGTATCGCGTACTTTCGTGGCGGGCACACGCTACTCTCCCATCCTGATCATTGTTGTTTTCGGATTGATCATGGGCTATGTGCTTGTGGGGACCGGAATGGGCACACCCGGGCTCGCTGAATTCCCCCTGGTTGATTTTACCAGTAAGGTTACCATAACGGCCCTTATTGCCTCGTTCTTTGTGGGCGGGCAGGAGATCAGAAAAATCCTTACCAACCAGGAAATTGACAAAAAAGACATCGTTGTTCCCTCGGATGAGGAGATGTTTCTGGGTACCAAGTTTACACAGTTCATGTTTCTCATAAGGTCTTTCTTTGTGCTAATTGGCATCGAGTCCATGAAAAGGGTCATCATCGGTTACAACAACAATGAGCCCCTGGATAATTTTTATCCGCTTCTGGGGTACCTTGGGCTGGTAGGATCCATCATATTGATTGATTACAGGGCCAAGATCACCAACAAACCGGTTTACATCAGAAAAGGGATCATCGAAACTGCCATAATCCTTGGTATACTGGTGCTTTCCTGGCACATTGCAAAGTGGATACGCCCCACCATTGCCCTGCCCGAAATTTTCTTTGCCATGATCCTTTCGGTAACCGTTGGTATGCTTATACCAAAATGGAAGTTCGGGCCAACTATTCGCGCCCTTTTGTTTGCCGGGATACCGGTAGTGCTCGCGGCTAACTTTATGGTAGGTGGCTCCAGGATTGCAGAGGCCTTTGTATTAACGGGGATGACCTCGGTATTGTCTTTTGGCTTCTTCGGGCAGCTGTTGTGGATGTTTGGAGGGCTGGCAATCCTGATTCTTTTTGGCAAGGCCAACAATATTCGCAATCTTGCTCCCGGTATGGCAGGTGCACTTTCCCACTCAGGTCTCACAGGGGCATGTACTGCCGGCGATCTGGGGCCCGAGGCGCAGGTGCGTGCCCCAATCATGATCAACATCCCCTTTATCGGGCACATCTTTGTTTTTTCCATTTTAGCAGCCAGTGCCACAACAGGTAAACTGCTGATACCTTATACACTTCTGGTAGTAGCAGTTGGGCTTGCACTTACCTGGCTGGCCCTGAAAACGTTACGTGCTTCCAAAGGGATTGATGCCAAAGAGATCCGCGGATTGATGATCTTTTCCCTGGGTTGGCAGCTGGTAGCCGTATTTGGAGGGTTGCTGATCCTTAACATTGGGGGAATGGGCCTCAATGATTCTGTAATGGCCAATGCATCAGCCATTTCCCACTTCGGTTTGTTTGCAGCCATTCAGGGAGGGATGTTTGGCGAGCAGGCCGCAGGCTTGATTGCCTTTGTGTTTGCCATGCCATTCCTGGTACACCCGCTGGTATTTGGAATTTTTGGAAAAACTGCCGAAAATCATGGTATCATGCCCGAGAAAATTGTATTTATCCTGGCATCTATTGGTGTGTTGGGTGTTTCCTATGCACTTTTGTTCTGATAAAACAGATTTTTCCAACTGATAAACCATTTCTTTTATGAGCAAGGAACAACTTACATATTCATATACTCAAAAAGTTGAACAAGAGCACATCGATGAGCTCAACCATGTAAATAATGTAGTTTATGTGCAATGGATCCAGGACGCTGCAGTCAAACACTGGAACATAGTTGCCCCTGAATCTGTCAAAGAAAATTTCGTTTGGGTGATCGTAAGGCATGAAATTGATTACAAAAAGCCAGCAATTTTGCATGATGAACTCTTAATTGAGACCCGGGTGCTGGATGCACAGAGTATTACTTCCTGGAGGCAGGTAAAGATTTTCAGGAAAAAGGATATGCAATTGCTTGTGGAGTCTAAAACAAACTGGTGCATGATTGATGTAAAAACCCAGCGACCTGCCAGGATACCTGAGGAAGTAAAAACTGTTTTTCTGGGATAGCAAACCAGACAGGGAAAACCTGATGAGCTGTTCGCTGAATACTTTTAAAGCCGGGTTTTTTACCAATGAAAGCGGCATGGGTGACTGATACGCCTTTGCCAGCGGCAGTTCTGCAGGCCCCAGTGAATGGAGAAATAGAAATCGGCCCCTTCCATATCATTAATATTCATTAGCCCTCCGGGCTGGTCGGCACCAATGGTCAAAATACCATACCTTACCGATATCCCTACCCTGGGTTTGGAGTATTCAGAAAGCGTAACTGGCAGGGCAAGGGTGAACCGCCGGGTTTCGTAACGGGGAATAATACCTATATAGGAAGGGCTGCTGATCTTTCCCTGGGTAAAGGGAATATCCTGCACCCAAAGAAGGTATGCGTAAAGATTGTTTCCAAAACTATAATCAAACTGAGCACTTGCAGCTGCAGGTAAAAAAACTGTAAAATCTTCGTCGCGTGTATTAATTATTTCTCCTGCATAGGCCATATTTTCCGGGAAAACCTCGTCAAAATCATCCAGAGCCTGGAAAATATCTTCATAAACAATCCAGTCCAGATCGGCCCATAATCCTTTCATTCCCCTGACCTCGGCAAGTATGGTGTTTTTTCTGAAGGTAATATATCCGATGTCAATGAGCGAAAAACCCATCCTGAAATGGTATTGTTCCCGGAAATTTTGACCGAAGGGCCCAAAATGGCTTCGCCCCGGATGAGCTCCTGTTTTACTGGTGTAGGTTATGCCCAGGTCGGCAGCAAATCCACGGCCCTTAATAATATTTTCTCTTAATATCAGGTCCCGGCTTTCATAATCCAAAGGTAATGAAGCCTGAAGTCGTGCATTCAACATCATCAGGTGAACATCCTGAAAGGAATTTACCCTGTAAACCAGATCATCAGACTGAAAGCGTGCTCCATGCAATCCCCACATAGGTCGTGCTGTGACCCCCAGGGCAATACGGGTGTGATCGTCGTGAATAATATTGTAGGCATACCCCAGTCCAAGTTCAAGCCAGCTTGCTGATGCTAAAGGAGAGGAGCGAGATTCGCTGAAAATTATATTTTGCTGGGGAGGATAAGCTAAGCCCCTGGTAGAAAAATTGATGACATGATAAGGGAAACGGAGGATAGAACTTCCTGTTCGCAAAGCAGTAAGAAAAAAGAAAGTATGTTCGTTGTATCTTGCAGATATGGAAGGACCCTGAATCCTGCCGTACTGTTTTGCAAAAGCATAGGTAGGTTCTTCGTCTTTAGAGGAAATATAGTTTCTGGGGTTTCTTAACATATCCCTCCAGTTGGTGAACAGATTAAAGCCCATCTCTCCCCGTGGTGTATATAGATAGTTGTTTTGAAAGCCCCCGTGCAGGGTAAGGAAATTGATGTGAAGACAAAATGGTGAATCGGCCACCGCTGCCGGATTGATAAATGAACGGTTTACGCCTGCGTAAATATCTGTAACTATCCCTGATGTGTTTTGGGCAGAAGCCGGCCCCTTGAAAGTGAGGAGAAACACCGTCAGCAAACATAAACAGAGG
>SLIL01000368.1 GCA_007135645.1 Bacteroidales bacterium | reverse complement strand
TTTATCTTTAGTGGTCTGACGAACTGGAAGTCGTCGGACCACTTTCAGTCAACGGTGGTCTGACGACTTTAAGCTCGGCTGACCAATTGCTTCACGATGTTTTCTGGGCTCGCAGAGACGCGGAGACGCAGTTTTTAAAATCACTTCGTGATTTTATGGTGGGTATCACAATACCCCTTTTAATTCACCATGCAAGGGGGAATTGACGGTCGCTCTGAAGGTTTTCCCAAACCGCCAGGAACTGGAAGCTTGCTCAGCAACTTCCAGCTTCCGGGTTAGAAGCAATTAACCCGGAAGCTTCCAGTTCCTTTGGAAGCTGGAAGTTCCTGATCATGAGGAATTGTAAGCGTCTGGATTCCGTGCACCCAGGCCCGGAGGGCCTGAATATGGGTAGCCCCGGGTTGAAACCCGGGGATGATTATGGCGGGAAACAAAAGGCGCTGCGCAATGCATTTGATCAGGGGTAGGTTGGTTTTGCCAGCGCGGAGGAGGGGATTTTGGGTGAGGGGATTTTTATTTTTAGTGGTCTGACGAACTGGAGTCGTCGAACCACTTCCGTCAATGGTGGTCTGACGACTTTAAGCTCGTCTGACCACTAACTTATTCCTTACTCACCACCTACCACCAGCCTCTCAGCCCTGAATACCTGCCCCTGGCTCATGATGTACACCAGATAAACACCGGGAGCAAAGCCTGTGAGGGACACCTGCGTGGAGTTGCCACTGAAACGCTGGGTAACCATGCCCTGGCCTTGCATATCGCTGATGAACAAAACTTTGTCCTGATGCTCCAGGGCGGGATGGTCTATTCTGATGTGTACCTGTCCGCGCGCAGGGTTGGGTGCCAGGATAATGGCCTGTTCCAGCTCATAGTAGGGTACATTGTCAGTAAGGTGGCAGCCCGGCTCATAGCAACCGTATTCATCCAGGGGGATAAACAGGTCTTTGCGGAAATAGAAATCCCAGGGATAATTGGGCGGATAAAGGGGCGAGTTGGAACTCCAGAAACCAGCTGTGATGAAACTTCCGCCCAGAAAGATCTGGTCATTGCTATGCACTACATTATACAAGTATGCATAAGTAACACCATAAGGGTAGTTTTTTTTATCGATTTCGTAGATCCTTGCCCAGATGGGTTGCAACTCTTCATCCAGCTTAAGCAGAAAACCTCTGCCAAAGTATTGCCAACCATTGGAAAACTGTATCCCTGTAATCAGGTAAGAATTATCTGTATTTCGAATGATTCGGTGAGGAATAAACCAGGGGCCTGCTTCATCGGGGTCTTCCAGTTCATCTCCAAATACACTGGGACCAGGAAACACCTTTACATATGCCCAAAGGAAGTCCCTGAGGCTGATCTCCTGGTGCAGCGTTCCGTCGTAATCGCGTATTTGCAGGTGCATCCCGGTGAGATCGTGAAAAATAATCTCATGGAAAGGGTTGTTGTATTCACAGCAGTCATCCAGTGCAATCACGATTTTATCGTCGTTCCAGGGAGCCATCACAGCCTTGGTGTTGATCCCCCTGGCGGGCCAGAGCACTTTTTCCCACAGCAGCTCCCCGGTGCCCTTTTCAAACTTAAACAGGATGTTCTTTCTGTATCCCATATTGTTGGGGGTCCAACCCCATATGTAGTACATGCTTACCAGGTAGTCCCCCTCAGGGGTTACCAGGAAATCCTTGATATCGGCTTCCCAATAATTTTGTTTTCCAAAATCCTCGCTCATCCAGCGAACATTGAACAGGCTGTCGGTCTCCAGGATCACCTGGTTGCTGGGATAAGTTTTATGAAAACTCAGGATCAATGTATCGGGGGCAACTTCGTGGATGAGGGTCACATTGCCAAACCAGGGTACAGCTTCCAGGGTATCGATACGCTCCAGGCTGTCCAGCGTGGCGTTAAACGTCATGATTATGGGGTTTACCATTGGAGGCGGCTCTTTGGGGTTTTCCTTGCCGAAGGTAAACCGGGTAGGTTGTTTCCCATTTGCAGGCCTGTCCTGCAGGTTGGGAACAGATCGATCATCGCTATCTGACATTCCATGCCCCCCCATAAGAAACTTTCCGTTGCTGAGCCGGTGTACCTTGTGGCGGCTCAATGACCTTAACACTTCGGGCCTTACAATCGAACCTTCTTCACTGATATTGTACGTATAAGTATGCAGAGAATCACCTTGCAAACTAAAATGGTGCAGGTGTATGGTGTTTTGATATATAAAAGCGCTGTCGGGGGTAAATCCCCAATCTACAGAAACCAGCACCACGGAAGAATCAAGCATAACCAGGTGATCGCCAAGTACGCCGGGTACCAGGCTCCAGAATTCTTCCGGTTCATCTTCTTTTTGAGCCCAAAGGGATGCGGTAAACAACAGGATCAGAAGTGATGTAAGGGTGATTCTATGGTGAAAAATTTGTTGCATAGAGCGGATAATTAACCCGGGAACCAAAGCGGTTCCCGGGAATGGTTAGAAAAATTATCTGGATACCACGAAGTGGATGGTTTTGCGCATATGGTTACCCACGAAGATCGTGGCGGTGTAGGTGCCGCTTTTCCAGCCTGCCAGGGGCAGGATTTGCTGGTTGCAGGGGATGTGGGTAGGAAGGGTGTGCAGCAATACCCCGGTGGCGTTGCGGATCTCGATTTTGCCGCTCTCTGCTTTGCGGGGCGATTCGATGCACCAGTCCAGGGTAAGGTAATCCCTGGAAGGGTTGGGGAAGAGGCCGAATTGGAACTCGTGTTCCATTTCGGGCAACAGCATATCGTCAGCAGGGCTTGCTACATCCGATTTGGGCAGCATATCTTCCGTGGGATAGAATATGGGTTCCTGGTAGTCAATGGCCTGGTTGAGCATAAGCAAAGATAATGCTTTTCCTGCCACTCGGGGGGTAGCTTCCAGGTAGGTTTCCAACTGGGTAAGCACCTCTTGGGGCAGTTGGGTAAAACCAGGGTGCTCATCGTTGTCCCACTGGGCCAGCAGGGAATAGAGGCTGACTTTTTCCTGGTGGGCCTGCCATTGGCCTTCGCCAGGAAGTTCGTATTGCTGAGCAATGGTGTTGAGCAGCTCCAGGCCTTCATCATACTGGCCCTTTCCAAAGCGAAGCTCTGCCCTGAGGTACTGATAACGGATATCGTTTACCGGGGCCAGCAATTCATCGAGGGCAGGAGCGTTTTCAAAACCTTCCTGCTGGTAAAGGATGCCTCGTATCATCTCGTTCAGAGCCAGGTCATGGCGGGTTTGCTGGTAAGCCATGAACTGCTCCATGATCTCCTTCTCTCCCAGATGATACAGCCCGTTGTTGATCTGCCAGCGCATATAGGCGGGCAGGGGATCTAATCGGCTGTCCAGGGATTGGGCTACCTCATCCGATTTGGCGGCCTGGGGGTTTTCAACCATTATATCCCGGATCATGGCCTTATTGAAGCCATCTTCTTTAGCGCCCAGGGCGGTTAGCACCTCTTCTGACAAGTAGGGCGATGTCTGCATCAGGTACTGGTAGGCCTGGAAGGCATCGCCATCCCCGGCCATTTCTACCTGTTGGGTCATCAGCTCGGTGTTTCCGTCGTCCACGTATGATTGCAGGAGTAAACCGGTTTCCTCGTACTGGTTTTGCGCCTCTTGCTTTTCTATCGCCAGAAGCTCAAAGGATCTGGGGATCTTGACAGGACAAGATAAACTGGGAATATAATCATAAGTGGAACCCCAGAAGGATATGCGTGTGGAAAAAACAGCCGGCACTACCCTGGGTTCTCCGGAGGGGTTGTGGTGGTAATAGGAGATGGGTTCTCCGTAATTCACGTAATTGGCCACCAGAATAGGGCTATCGTTGCCAAAAAGGTTGCCTGCAAGGTCCCTGGTATGGCTGGCGGTGGGGTTGCCCTGCGATTGCCTGATCCCCATACCCGGCGCGGAAAGTGGTTGGGCAACAAAAATATCCCAGGCCCCCTGGTCGAAATTGTTGCATTTGATCAATAGTCCATGACTAGGAGAGGTTCCTTTATTCACCCCGATAGCTTCCATGCCCAAGGTAAAGCCTGAAAAGTTGTTGCCATAAATTTCATTGGTATAGGTCCCGGTGTTTCTGGCAATAATACCCAGGCTTCCCCCTGTGGTAGAACCATTGGAAGTGCTGGCAAAGGTATTGCCTTCTATTTTGAAATGGGAAGACTGGTCGATGTACACCCCGTAGGTACTGTTGGGGCTGGAGCCACCATAGGTATAGCCTGGTGCCACGTCAAATTCATTATTTTGCAAAATAACATTGTCCATGGCATTGAAATAAATGCCACGGTAGGAGTCAAATGTAGAATGAATAACCTCGAAATGCCTGTTGCTTACAGTTGAATTGGCATAAATACCATATTCCAGGTTTTTGAAATAGCCGTTGTTTACAGAAAATGTAGCAGACCACGATTTGATCCCTTTTCTGGATTGCCGGTAACTATAGTAATCGATATTTTGCCGGTTGTCTTTTATAGTGCAGTTGGTAATGTTCACTCCCTGTACATCCCACATGGAAATATGGCTGGTATGTTCATGGTGAAGGGTAGAGCTATCGGTCATAAACACGCAATCATCGAAAAAAGAAATATTATCGATAACCTGCCCCTGGGCATTGGTGTTCTGGTATGACATAAACTGCACATCGCGCCAGTTGTTTCGGAAGGTGCTTTCGGTGGCCTGCACGATCCCCCCGTTACCACCCCAGTCTTCGGCGGCAGCCCTGAGGTTCACCGCGTTTATGGCATTTTCAATAACCGCCCCGTTTTGCAGTATCAATGCCCCCTGGTTTTCGAAAGTTTGCGACAGGTTGCTGTCGCCTTCTACGTAGATGCCTTGCCAGGGATCACCGCAAGTGCTTGTTATTTTGCTGTTATTGATAATCTCAAGCTTACCTCCTTTTTTAATAATTATTCTGCTGTTATGATCAGCCAAAGTAATTTCAGTGTTATTAATTGCCAGATGCCCACCTTCTAATATTATTAATGAATTTACGTGAAAATTTTTATTGATCCAGTTAGTATTTGCTGAAATGATTGTTGTGACAGGAATAATATCAAAAGGATACACATATTGATCAGGGATAATGGCATTGTTATGAATAAAAAGATTTGAATGCCCCCTGTCAGTAGCGATAATAGCTCCTTCAGAAATACATAGTACACCTCCTGCTTGAACATTAAGCAAACCATTACCTTTAATTTTGAGTTTAGCGCATGGTTCAATTCTAAGTGTATCACCTTGGTTAACAGTTAAAACCGCGTTATGTCCTATTTCAAACCTACTGCCACTTTCTAAAACAAGCGTAGAAAGGTTGTTTAAAACCAGTTCGCTGTCTTGTTCTAAAATAAATTCCGAACCATCTTTACAAGTAAACACCGTGGGCTTTGCAAATTCGCCTGAAATTGGATCCCTGTAGATTTGATTAGGAGTTAGGCTTTGGTCCAATTCTATGGTATAGTTTTCTTTTAGGATCACTTTTTCCTTTAAAACAATATTGCCTGCCCAACGAACATCGTCTTTTACTTCGTAGTCATTCCATACAATATCAACTTCAAAGGTACCGTCAGCTTTTTCCTCCATATTAATCCTTAAGCCCGACAAATAAATATGCGATGTGTTTGTATTCGAGTTGGAGTCCTGAAAATTCCCACCTCCCTGTGTTACATAATACGTAGTTACGTTAGCAGTTGAAGGGTTTGTGCCAATACTCATTTGACTATTGCCTGTAAATGCATCAAGTTCATCACCCAAAAATGGCAAACCATCACTTAATATATTATTATTGTGATCGTACTTGTGATTTAACCAAAAACTATCATTCCTGCCATGTAATTTTAAACTATCGGGGTTGAAGAACATGAGTGTTTGATCTTGATGACCGCTTAAAGGGTTTTCTGAAATTCGTTTCCCTACTGTAGAGCTTCCCCCTCTAACACAAGAAATATGTTCCTCCGCTAATCTTAAAAAATCCCAGTTGCCTTCTGCGCTGATTATTCTAAGATTATCAGTTTCATTGCCTGGATAAACATCTGATGAAGTTCCTTCCAAAATATCTTTGCCCACCTGAATGTAAGAGTAAATACCTGGGGTTCCTAAAGGACGGCATGGCCACCAAGTAGCCATATCTGGCTTGACCGAAAAATTAAGGTAATTGAGCTTGTTGTTATTTCCAATCTGATGATTTTCAAGCCATATATACTGATTGGATGCCCCCTGGTCGATATAAGGCAACTTGATCCTGATGGCATCACCAGTGGTAACAAAGTCTCTTAATATAAATGATTGTGCCCCATCATCTTTACTTATATCAGCCGGTAGGCCATTCGCCTGAATTAAATATCCGTTAGGATTGTAAACAGGGCTTGTCCAGTGCATCCTCCATCGTTCGTAACCATTGCAGGAAGTTAAGCCAGAGTTAGCCCCACCCATTAACCCATAACCTCCTTCTGTACCAAACCATGTATTGGTTCCTCCTCCTGTGTAATGATTACCCCCGGAGGTGTGGAAGTTATTACCTCCAAAAAGGTTATGAGAGAACTCATGGTGTACAATATTATTGAGATTACGAGATATATCGGAATGGCCAACACACTGAACTGTGCCAAGATCATAACCATAGAAGTCGTTTCCTATTTTTAATGGAGTAGAAGGCTTACGGTACCCTAAACCCTGCCCCCTTTTTAAATCACCATATCTTAATCTGTGAGTTATTGTGTCACCTCCTTGAACAAAAGTGGTGTCAATAAAGGTCGTATTCCTTATAAGTATCTGTAAAAAATCAATGTTTCCATTGGGAACCATGGGCTTAGGTAGGCCTGCATATGGAGACGAAAATGTGAATTTATCATAATCTGAAATCTGGTTATAGCCAAATAAAGTACTTAAACCACCGTTCTCATTTATCAGTTGGATAGCTTCATCAATTAAAGAATTAAGACTGAAAGTGTGCATTGAGTAGCCAAAATCTGGAACTGATGTTTTCGGAATTCTTGACTGTTTAATGTTAACTACAACAAAGTCTCCTAAAAGGATCAAATTGTCAAATGAAGATTCTCTGTAAAGCCTGGTCATAGAACCAAAACCTCCTGTTGGGAGGTATTCAACATCCA
>SLIL01000028.1 GCA_007135645.1 Bacteroidales bacterium | reverse complement strand
CATTTTGCTTGACGTAAGAACAGAGCGCGAATTTAACAGTGGGCACCTGGAAAATTCAGGACAGCTGAATTTCTACGCCCCTGATTTTGCCCAGAGCCTGCTGAAACTGCCAAAAGATAAACCAATCTATCTTTATTGCAATACAGGCAGCCGAAGCAATATAGCAGCCCAGTATCTTATTCGCAATGGCTATACGCAGGTTTATAACCTGCAAAGGGGAATCATGGAGTGGCATTATGCAGAATTGCCTGTCGTGGTTTCTCCCAATGCTTCTGCAGATGCGCAGGATGGGTATGATCTTGCTGAATTCAGGCAGCTGGTTTCTACAGATCAGCTTGTCTTAATTGATTTTTATGCGCCGTGGTGTGGCCCCTGCATGCAAATGATGCCTATGATTGATGATCTAACAAGCAGGTATGAAGGAAGGGTTCAGATTGTAAAGATTAATGCCGATGCCAGCAGGCAGCTGATGAGAGATTTGAGACTTACGGCCATTCCTTTCCTGGCACTTTTTCAGAATGGGGAAGTTTTGTTTCAACACCGGGGTGTAATTGAGGAAGAAAAGTTAACGTCTGTCCTGGATTTGCATTATAACAACTGGCGAAACAAAAACTCAAAATAGTGTTTCAATCATTGTTGCATTTTTTTTACTTTTGATAATAAATCTGACTATTATCAAATCTAAAAGATCGCACGATGGGTATATTTTTTTGTGAACCTTGCAAATTAACTTTTGAGGACAACCAGGGCCTTAAAAAAGAATACATGGATTATATCTACGGCCCTTGCTGGAAATACATAGCTTATTGCCCCGAGTGTAAAGAGGAGTGCTCTGAAAAACGCGAACCCAAACCCGGCAAGGCTAAAAAGAGTGATTTCTCCATGGAGTGTGGCAGTGGTAGTTGCCAGGGCCCGGCATGTAGCAGATTCCAGTAACCTGAAAATCAAAAGCTTTACGGCAACCAGCAATATCCCGGCTGGTATGCTCTCAGCCCCGGAAGCCATTCACAAAGTTGTGGAAATTCTCAAAAGGATAAAACCATTCAATGAGTTTCTCAACAGGGCACTGCTTGCAGGAAATGATCCGAATCTCTGACACCTGTTTGATCCGTCAAATGGCTTTAGCCTTAAAACTACCAATTAAATCACCATATGGCAACAAACACCATTTCTCCCCCTGAGGTTACCGGGATCATACTGGCCGGTGGCAAGAGCAGCCGTTTTGGAAGTGATAAGGCCTTATTCTCCTTTCGTGGGAAAAAACTGGTAGAGTATTCCATTGAAATCATTAAACCTATGTGTGGGCAGATCCTTTTGAGCACAAACCAGCCAGATAAATTTAGGTTTACCGGTTGGCCAACCGTTGAAGACATTTATCCCGGATGTGGACCTGTGGCGGGCATCCATGCCTGCCTGGAGCAGTCTTCAACGATGCACCACCTGGTGATTGGTTGTGATATGCCGTGGCTTGACACCAGGCTATTTGAATTTATCCTGCATAACAGCCCCGGATACCAGGTAGTAATGCCCATGCACAAGGGATTCAGGGAAACAATGGCCAGTTATTACCACAAAAGCTGCTCCCCTGCACTGGAGAATGCGCTTAAGGAACAACGGTACAAAATATTCGATGCCATAGCTCCATTGAAAACGTTTTATCCCGAAATAGACGATAAGACATTTTATTCGGAAAAACTGTTTGCCAATATTAATTACAGGGAGGATATTGAGTGAGGCTAAGGTTAAGGTTAAGGCTCAGGCTTAGGCAATGACTGAGGCTGAGTTCAGAACAAGATAATTTATTCTTATTTACTTCTCAACGTTTAAACCATTAAATCTTGAGTGTCCTCTAGAAAGTCTTAATTAAATGATATTGAAAAAACCACCCTTGATAACTCATATGAATTCAATAGACTGCGGGCTCCCCCTCTTAGGGGGCCGGGGGGTATTGCACTTTCTGAAGCAGGCTAAACCTTTAAACTCTTAAACCTTTAAACTTAAAAACTTCCGGACTCCCAGACCCATAAACGATAAAACACTCTTTACATCCTAATGAAAATCTACCCTAAGAAACAACTCTCTGAAAAATGGCTAAAGGCTGCTGTGGTAGGCAGTTTATGGGCTACGGTTGAGATTGTTCTGGGGAGCTTGCTTCATAACCTCAGACTGCCCCTGGCAGGTTCCATACTATCTTTTATCACGGTTTTTCTGGCCATCTCCTTTTTTCAGGTGTGGAACATCCATGGCTTGATCTGGAGGGCAGGACTGATTTGTGCCCTGATGAAATCCATTTCGCCCAGTGCCATAATTCTTGGCCCAATGATAGGGATCTTATCGCAAGCCATTATCCTGGATTTTATGATAAGGCTTACAGGTCGTAACCTCTTTTCCTACTTAGTCGGAGGGGCTTTGGCAGTATTCAGCGCGCTGGCACAAAAAGCCCTAACATTGCTCATATTGTATGGCTGGGACTTTGTGCTGTTACTGGAGAGCATGTACTTTTTTGCTGCACGACAACTTAGAATAGAACAGTTACATCCCAACTGGCTACTGGGAATATTAAGTTTCGCTTACCTTTTCAGTGGTTCACTGGCTGGACTTATGGGGTATATATCCGGGCGCAACTACTTAAAAACCCAGAAAGAGAGCACTACATTTAACCCCATTGAACCCCATGGGAAAAGTGATCTGTTCCGGCACAGCCGAAAAAACAACCACTCTATATGGTTTTTAGTGGTCAGTTTCATTGTCCTTGTAGCAGGTATGCTGGTAATTGGTCAGTATGAGATCTGGGTTTCGGCAGTTGTGGTGGTCATGGTACTGGCTGCAGGCTATCTGCGTTATCCCGGCAATATGAAGTATTTGCGCAAACCCGCCCTATGGGTGCAACTGGGAGTTATCATCCTGTTATCGGCCCTGTTTAAAAACGGGTGGGGGCAAATTCTCAGCATCGAAGGGTTTACTATCGGGCTGAAGATGAGCTTCAGGGCACTGCTGTTACTTACCTGTTTCGCGGCTATCAGCGTGGAACTGAAGAACCCGGTTGTTAAGAACCTGCTTTACAACCGGGGCTTCCAGAACCTGTATCAATCGGTCGAACTGGCTTTTTCTTCATTACCGGGCATCATGG
This sequence comes from Bacteroidales bacterium, assembly GCA_007135645.1. GTDB lineage: Bacteria > Bacteroidota > Bacteroidia > Bacteroidales > UBA7960 > SKVR01. Next base: position 51,519 of record SLIL01000028.1, on the reverse strand, counting down.
AAGAGTTTTACAGCCAGTCGAATCGGATCAGGGGATACAGAAAGCTTGCCCATGCCATGCTGGGCCGGTCCCAGGCGCTGCTTCATGCATTCCGGCAGGCTGAAACCAGCCACAAACCGGTATTTATCCTCACGGGGCAGATCCATCAGGGCAAAACCCGGTTTACCCGTAACCTGATAGAAGAGCTGCAAAAAAGCGGGTTTAAGATAACCGGATTGGTTACCCTTGGAAATACCAATGACAAAAGTCGAAATGCCTACCATATTCAAAATATCCAGACAGGAGAAGAAACCCCACTATGCTCCACAGAACCCGATCCCCAAAAACCCCGCTATGGCCGCTTTTATTTTGAACAAACCGGCATTGAGAAAGGGTGTACCATTATTACCGGAGCTTTGACAGATCCTCCGGACTTACTGGTAATTGACGAGCTGGGGCCCATGGAAATAAACAATCAGGGCTGGGCCCCTGCCATTGAAAAAATAGTGGAAGCAAAAGCCTGTGCACAATTCTGGGTGGTAAGAGAACGGCTTGTAAAACCTATGATGCGCAAATGGAATGTGGGTGATATAATCGTTTTTGACCTGGGATCGGATGAGCCGGAATCCGTTTCTGATACGATACAAAACTATCTTGCCAGAGCTAAAGGAATTGACTCAAAAAGCTATACGTAAATTCAACATGGAAGCAGGGAAGTTTTAATCAATATTTATTCCTGCTGCGGCTTCACTGATGTTGATAATGGAATCTCCAACCTTTTCGCACGAAGAGATCATTTTATTGAAGTAAAAGCTGCTCTTCACATGGGTAGATCCTTTTTCAAGGTCGTCCAGAACTTCAATACTGATGTTATCGCGGAATTCATTGATCCGCTTTTCCAGAACATTGGATTTGCTGATGTTGGAACGGGCAAAGATCTCCCCCCTTTCAATATTCAGCATCATTACATCAAAAGCCTCGTTTACCAGTGCAAACATTTTATCCAGCTCTTCTCTCTGTCTTGGAGTGAAATAGGCCTTTTCTTCTTTTTTCTTCTCCAGCATGGTTGCCATTTTAAAGCAGATATCCCCGATTTTCTCTATCTCACTGCATACATGCCTCAATCTCCTCAACTGATCCGATGCACTGGTACTAAGCTGCTTGCGCGACACTTTGATCAAAAATGTAGTGATCTCAACTTCAACCCGGTCGGTGATTTCCTCATATTTGCTTACCCTTGCCAGTATCTTGGAAAATTTTTTCTTATCGGTCTGGTAAACCATTTCGGGGATGAAATTAAACATGCGTTGCCCCAGGTCGCAATACCTCAACGTTTCTCTTCTGGCCTGCAAGACTGAGAGTTCTGCCATATGAAGGAAGCCATGACCAAAATACTCCAACTGAAGCCGCTCATCAGTTTTCCCCTTGGATGGAACAATGCGCTCAACAGCTATGACTATTATTTTTATAAAACCAATCAATAGCAGTGTATTGGTAATATTAAAGGCAGTATGGAAAATGGCAAGGCCAAATGGGATCATGGTAGGATCTTCAAAGGGAGAGTTTAGCCCGATCCCGACCATATATGAATTGATCTGGGTAATGAAAAGATTAAAGGCGATCAGCATCCAGATAACCCCGAAAATATTGAAAAGTGTATGTGCAAGGGCCGTCCTTTTGGCATAAACATTTCCAACCAGTGCAGCTAAATTGGCTGTAATGGTTGTTCCGATGTTTTCTCCAAGCACAATTGCTGCCCCATGCTCAAAACCTATCCAACCGTTGTTGCACATTACGAGGGTAAGGGCCATGGTAGCACTTGAGGATTGCAGCACGATGGTGAGCAAAGTGCCAATGCCAAGAAATATCATGATACTTCCAAATCCATATCCTGTAAGGCTTTCCAGTGCTTCAAACATCTGGGGATTTTCCCTGAAATCAGGAACCGAAGATTGCAACAACCCCAGGCCCATAAAAAGCAATGCAAAACCCAAAAGTGTTTCGCCCAGAGAGGTAAGCCTGTCTTTGGAGAAATATAGCATGGGGAATGCAATACCAATGATTGGAAGCGATAAGGCAGCGATATTAAGTTTAAACCCTAAAAATGATATCAACCAGGCTGTAGTGGTAGTTCCAATGTTTGCCCCCATGATCACCCCAACAGATTGTACAAGACTTAGTAGCCCTGCATTGACAAAGCTAACCACCATAACTGTGGAAGCCGAAGAGGATTGCACAAGGGTGGTAATGAAGAAACCCGTTAAAACACCAAGGAAACGATTGGAAGTCATCGCGCTCAGAATACCGCGCATCTTGTCGCCTGCAAGCTTCTGGATACCTTCACTCATCACCTTCATTCCAAATAAAAAAAGGCTGAGGGCACCAAACAGGGTCAGGAATTGAAACAAACTAAAGTTCATGGATAATAGTTCACATTTTTAAGGGTAGCAAAAATACTAAAAGGGGGCAAGATAACATTAAGTTAACATAAACTTAATGTAAGATCCTTACTAACTCTTTCGGCTGAAAAACATTACAAAAAAAGGGCTACCACATGGCAGCCCTTTTAAATATCAATTCAGTAAAAGCTATTACCTGGAATATTTGAATTCCTTACCAAGGTAACGTGCGGTTTCACCCAGGATCTCCTCGATACGGAGCAACTGGTTGTATTTCGCAATCCTGTCAGAACGGCTTGCCGAACCAGTCTTGATCTGTCCTGTGCCCAGAGCAACTGCAAGGTCAGCAATGGTAGCATCTTCGGTTTCACCTGAACGGTGGCTCATTACTGAAGTATACGAGTTTTCAGTGGCCAGACGAACAGCATTCATGGTTTCGGTAAGGGTACCGATCTGGTTTACTTTAATAAGGATTGAGTTGGCTACATTGGTATCAATGCCTTTCTGGAGCCTTTGAGTGTTTGTCACAAAGAGGTCATCACCAACGATCTGGATTTTATCGCCAAGTTTTTGGGTCATCAATGCCCAGCCGTCCCAGTCATCTTCGCCCATACCATCTTCTATGGATACAATGGGATATCTGTTTGCCCAGTCTGCCCAGTAATCAACCATTTGCGCAGGGGTAAGCTTGTCGCCGGTGGACTTGTGCAGGTGATAAACATTCTCTTCGGGCAGATAATACTCAGAAGAAGCGGGGTCGAGGGCAAGGAAGATATCTTCACCGGGTCTGTAACCTGCATTCTCGATAGCCTGCAGAATAACAGTTACAGCTTCTTCATTGGATTTCAGGTTGGGAGCAAAACCACCTTCGTCACCAACATTGGTAGAGTACCCTTGCTTTTTAAGAACAGCTTTCAGATGATGAAATACCTCTGCACCCATTTTAAGTGCATGGCTAAAGGAAGAAGCGCCAATGGGCATTACCATGAACTCCTGGAAGTCGATACTGTTGTCAGCATGTGATCCACCATTGAGAATGTTCATCATGGGAATAGGAAGCAGGTTTGCATTGGCACCACCCACATAGCGGAAAAGGTACTGGTTGGTTTCCTGTGCTGCAGCATGGGCTACGGCCAGAGAAACACCAAGAATTGCATTGGCACCAAGATTGGCTTTATTGGGAGTGCCATCCAATTTGAGCATGGTGTGGTCAATCAGGTTCTGATCACCAACAAACATTCCCTTAAGCTCATTATTCAATACATTATTTACATTGTTTACGGCTTTAAGAACCCCTTTGCCAAGGTAGTTAGCCTTATCATTGTCTCTCAATTCAGCGGCCTCGTGCACACCAGTTGAAGCACCGGAAGGAACAGCAGCACGCCCCATAATTCCGTTTTCAGTTACCACATCTACCTCTACAGTGGGATTTCCCCTGGAGTCAAGAATCTGTCTTGCGTGAATATTCAATATTGTACTCATAATAATAAAAGTTTTAAAATTGAAACTTAATCCTTTAATTCCTAAATATATTGATAATATCAAATTTAATTGATGAATAAAAAAAGAGGATAAAGTCTGTTTCACTTTATCCTCTTCCGAGATTGCAACCGTAATAGTATTACGATTTTCAGCTTTTTATGTCATCTGCTTAAGCCAACAACTTTTTGAGGGATAAAGGGAGTCAATGACTTTCTTTATTCTTTCTTTTTGCTGTCGTCTTCTTCTTTTTCTTCAGCTTCTTCTTTATCGTCAGCTTTTTTTGCTTCAGGAGCCTCTTCTTTCTCAGCAGCTACTTCGGCTTTCTCCTCTTCCTGAGTTTCCTGCACTTCAGCTTTTACCTCTTCTTCAGCTTTCACCTCTTCTTTTTCAGCTACCGGGGTTTCCTCTACTGGTGTTTCAGCTTTGGGCTCTTCAACCTTTTCTTCAGCAACAGGAGTTTCCTTGTCAACAGCAGCGGTTGTTTCAGCAACTTTTGGATCAGAAGATTTCTTTCCACGACGGCTTCTGCGTGTTTTTCTTGAAGTATCTTCGGCAGTTTTAATCATGTTGGTATTGTAGTCTACAAGCTCGATAAAACACATTTCAGCAGCATCACCTTTTCTGAAACCGGTTTTTAAGATACGGGTGTAGCCGCCTGGTCTGTCAGCAACCTTTTGTGCAACCTCCCTGAAAAGCTCACTTACCGCATGCTTATTTTCCAGGTAGGAAAAAACGGTTCTGCGCGAATGGGTAGAATCTTCTTTTGATTTGGTGATCAGGGGCTCTACATATACCTTGAGGGCCTTGGCTTTGGCCAGGGTAGTATAGATTCTCTTATGAAGAATAAGGGAAGCGGCCATATTGGAGAGCATGGCTTTCCTATGCTGGGATTTTCTTCCCAATTGATTTATTTTATTTCTGTGTCTCATTTCAACTAATCCTTATCTAATTTGTATTTTGAAAGGTTCATGCCAAAACTCAGGTTTTTGGACTTAATAAGTTCCTCAAGCTCGGTGAGGGATTTCTTACCAAAGTTTCTGAATTTAAGCAGATCGTGCTTATTAAGAGAAACCAGGTCGGCCAGTGTTTCCACATCGGCTGCTTTCAGGCAGTTCAATGCTCTTACACTAAGATCCAGATCAACAAGTTTGGTCTTAAGCAGCTGCCTCATGTGCAGTGAAGTTTCATCAAACTCTTCACTGGTGGCCTTTTCTTCGGTATCAATAGTGATCTTCTCATCGGAGAAAAGCATGAAATGGAAGATAAGAATCTTGGCCGCCTCTTTCAATGCATCCTTGGGAGAAATGGAACCGTCGGTAAGAATTTCGATTATAAGCTTTTCATAGTCGGTTTTCTGTTCTACACGATAGTTCTCTACAACGTATTTTACATTCTTGATGGGTGTAAAAATGGAGTCGATTGCAATTTGTCCAATAATTGGGTTAAGAGGCTTATTCTCCTCAGCCGGAACATATCCCCTGCCCTTTTCGATGGTAAGCTCAATGTTAAAATTAACAGAGGGCTCCATATTGCAGATCACCACATCGGTGTTGATTACCTGGAAGCTGTTCAGTGAATCGTTCAGATCACCGGCTTTAAACACATCTTTGCCCGAAATATTGACCGTAACTTTTTCACTATCTTCCTCTTCTACTTTGCGCCTGAATCTTACTTTCTTGAGGTTGAGTACTATTTCAGTTACGTCTTCCACAACACCTTTGATAGAAGAGAACTCATGTTCTACTGTATCTATCTTTACAGATGTTATGGCAAAACCTTCAAGTGAGGAGAGAAGGATCCTTCTGAGTGAGTTCCCAATGGTGATGCCATAACCAGGCTCCAGGGGTCTGAACTCAAATTTTCCATAGCTCCCATCAGATTCGAGCATTATGACCTTATCCGGTTTTTGAAAAGCTAATATTGCCATTTATCAGTGGGTTTTAATGATGATAAATCAATTCTGTTGTTAAAAATCATTACTTAGAGTACAACTCCACGATGAGTTGTTCTTTGATATTTTCTGGGATAAGGTCCCTTTCGGGCATGTTAAGGAATTTTCCTTCGAGTTTTTGCTCGTCCCACTCCAGCCAGTTAAAAGTATTTGCTCTTCCGCTCAACGATTCGGTGATTGCCTCAAGGCTTTTGGATTTCTCTCTAACACCAATTACATCACCGGGACGTAGGGTATAAGAAGGAATATTCACCACCTCGCCATTAACAGTAATATGTTTGTGGCCTACAAACTGGCGCGCTGCTCTGCGCGAGGGAGCAATACCCAAACGAAAAACAACATTATCCAGTCTTGATTCCAATAACTGAAGCAGAATTTCACCGGTGATCCCTTTTTTGCGGGTAGCTTTCTTAAAGAGGTTGGAGAATTGTCTTTCCAGGATACCATAGGTGTATTTGGCTTTTTGTTTCTCCTGAAGCTGTATTCCGTACTCTGATTGTTTTTTCCTTCTTTTATTTGCACCGTGCATCCCCGGAGGGTACTTCTTTTTTTCAAATGCTTTATCGGCACCAAAAATTGCATCTCCGAATTTACGTGCAATTTTCGTTTGTGGTCCTCTGTATCTTGCCATATTTTTTTATAAAAATCGATTTAAACAAAACAATGTTTGAACATATAAATTAAACTCTCCTTCTCTTGGGAGGCCTGCATCCGTTGTGCGGTAGTGGAGTAACGTCAACAATTTCAATAACTTCAATACCTGAAGCATGTAGGGTACGGATAGCTGATTCCCTGCCAGAGCCAGGGCCTTTAACAAAAACCTTTACTTTGCGGAGGCCTGCATCGTACGCTGTTTTTGCTGCATCGGTGGCTGCAAGTTGTCCTGCATAAGGGGTATTCTTTTTAGAACCTTTAAATCCCATTTTACCGGCAGATGCCCAGGAAATAACCTGTCCGCTGTTGTTGGTAAGGGAAATAATGATGTTGTTGAAAGAAGCAAAAATATGTGCCTGTCCAACAGGTTCTACCTTCACTACACGTTTTTTCGTGCTGCGTGATCCTTTTGTTGATTTTGCCATAATAATTTTTAAATTTCTCTGATCAAGTTATCCAACAACCGGGATAACTTCAAAAATTAGTTACTTGTTATTTGGTTGCTTTTTTCTTGTTGGCCACGGTTTTCTTCTTGCCTTTACGCGTACGGGCGTTGTTTTTGGTCTTCTGACCTCTGAGCGGCAGTCCGATCCTATGGCGTATCCCTCTGTAGCATCCAATATCCATCAGGCGCTTAATGTTCATCTGTACTTCAGAACGCAATCCACCCTCTACCTTGTAATTATCGTTGATGATATTACGGATAGCGGTGATCTGGTCATCGTTCCAGTCCTGTACTTTGATGTTGACATCAACACCTGCTTCGGCCAAAATTCTCTGAGCATTGCTACGGCCAATTCCGTAAATATAGGTCAGAGCTACTTCGCCTCTTTTGTTTTTTGGGATATCAATTCCTGCAATACGTGCCATATGTTCAAAAATTAATTATTTATGCGTTTAACCCTGACGTTGCTTAAACTTGGGGTTCTTTTTGTTGATTACGTATACTCTGCCCTTACGACGCACAATCTTGCACTCGGAGCTTCTTTTCTTTACTGATGCACTTACTTTCATTTTAGATTATTTTTTTCTGTGTCAGATTCTGTTTACTTGTACCTAAAAGTTATTCTGCCTTTTGACAAATCGTATGGCGACATCTCAATTTTCACCTTATCTCCCGGAAGAATTTTGATATAGTGCATACGCATCTTCCCTGAGATATGGGCTGTGATCACATGTCCATTCTCCAGTTCAACACGAAACATTGCATTTCCCAATGACTCTATTACTGTTCCGTCTTGTTGTATTGAAGGTTGTTTTGCCATACTTTTACTCAATAATTATCGAATTGTTTATATTAGATTTAAGAGACTCTATGATGTGCGAAAAAGAAGATAAGACATCGGCTTTATCAACGCCCACGGCGATGGTATGTTCATAATGAGCCGAGGGCATGCGGTCGCTGGTGCGGATGGTCCAGCCATCTTTTTCCTGTACCACAAATCTTTTGCCCAGGTTGATCATAGGCTCAATGGCTACAACCAATCCCTTTCTCAACTTCAATCCTTTGCCTTTTTTACCAAAATTGGGCACCTCGGGGGGTTCATGAAGATTTCGGCCTAATCCGTGACCTACCAGCTCCCTGACCACCGAATAACCATTGGCTTCCGCATGGTCTTGTATGGTAAATGAGATGTCGCCCAGTGTGTTTCCTTCAATGGCCTGCTCTATTCCAAGAGTAAGGCACTGGTAGGTAACATGTAACAGCCGCCTGACAGCTTCATCTATTTCACCAATGGCAAAGGTATAGGCTGAATCGCCATAAAATCCGTTTTTCAGTACACCACAGTCAATGGAGATAATATCACCCTCCTTCAACTCCCTTTGTCCTGGTATGCCATGAACTACCTGTTCATTGGGAGAAATACAGAGGGTTCCACTAAAACCATGGTACCCTTTAAAACCTGGCACTGCACCATGATCACGAATAAACTCTTCAGCAAGCTTATCCAGCTCAATGGTTTTAATGCCTGGACGAATTGTTTTGGCAACTTCACCTAAGGTTTTCGCAACAAGCAAAGAACTCTCCCGAATCAGTTCTATTTCTTTTTCGGATTTATATTCTATCATTGGGTCTGAATTATCCTGTCATCCCCATGGATGCACGTCCTTTAATTCTTCCAGACTTGGTTAAACCATCGTAATGGCGCATCAGCAGGTGGCTCTCAATTTGTTGCAGGGTATCAAGTACAACACCTACCATAATGAGCAACGAGGTTCCACCAAAAAATTGAGCAAATTGTCCTGTAACACCCATCAAACTAACAATGGCGGGCATTACTGCCACAAAGGCAAGGAATAATGATCCAGGCAAGGTAATCCTCGACATTACATTGTCAATGAATTCGGCTGTTCTCTTTCCGGGTTTCACTCCTGGGATAAAACCACCATTCTTTTTCATGTCTTCGGCCATTTGATTGGGATTAACAGTAATAGCCGTGTAGAAATAGGTGAACAGAATGATCAGAATGGCAAAGGTGAAATTATACCAGAACCCAAGGAAATTGGAGAATGTAGCAGCAAAACCGCTCATTGCCTCCGAACCGGCAAAACCGGCCAAGGTAATGGGAATAAACATGATTGCCTGGGCAAAAATGATAGGCATTACACCAGCAGCATTTACTTTAAGAGGAATATACTGTCTTACTCCACCATATTGCTTGTTGCCTACCACGCGCTTTGCAAACTGCACCGGAATTCTTCTGGTGCCCTGTACAAGCATAATACACAATACCACAACAGCCATCAGCACAACTATCTCAACCAGGAAAACAACAAGACCGCCTCCGCCGGCTTCTTCCACTCTTGCTATAAACTCAGCAAACAAGGCAAAGGGAAGGTTGGCAATAATACCCACCATAATAATGAGTGAAATACCGTTACCAATTCCTTTATCGGTAATTTTTTCACCAAGCCACATTACAAACATGGTACCTGAAATGAGAATAATTACCGAAGAAACAATGAAAAAGGTCATGCTTGCTCCCGGATCCCCATCAAAGGGAGTAATAGCTTCTCTTGGCAACTGTGAAGCAAGGTTGGCCAGATAAGCAGGGGCCTGTGCTCCGGTAATTACCACAGTAAGATAACGGGTGATCTGGTTGATCTTCTTACGTCCGCTTTCTCCTTCTTTCTGCAGCTTCTGGAAGTAGGGTACTGCCACACCAAGCAACTGAATAACAATGGAGGCACTAATGTAGGGCATGATGCCCAATGCAAAAATTGAGGCATTGGAGAAGGCCCCTCCAGAGAACATATTTAACAGACCAAGCAATCCATCTGCTGTTTGTGCCTGCAAGGCATCCAACATTTGAGGGTCAACACCGGGAAGAACTACAAAGGATCCTAACCTGTAGATCAGGATGATACCCAATGTGTTAATAATTCGGATCCGCAGATCTTCGATCCGGTAAATATTTTGCAGTGTCTGGATAAATCTTTTCATTATTTAAACCTATAACGTATTTATTTTACCACCTTTAGACTCAATGGCTTTAGCTGCTGTGGCAGAGAATTTATGTGCCGTTACTTCTACGGCTGCTTTCAATTCGCCTCTTCCCAGAATCTTGATCAGATCCTTGCCTGAAGAAAGACCGTTTTCTGCCAGAACCTCGGGGTTGATAGCCGTAAGGCCTTTCTGATCAACCAACTGCTGAATAACATCCAGGTTAATGGGAGTATACTCTACCCTGAAACGGTTTTTAAACCCGAATTTGGGAACTCTCCTTACTAGGGGCATCTGACCACCTTCAAAACCAGCTTTTCTGCTATATCCTGAACGCGATTTGGCTCCTTTATGTCCTCTTGTGGATGTACCACCACGACCTGAACCCTGACCTCGTGCAATTCTCTTGCGGGTTTTTGTTGAACCGCTTGCTGGCTTAAGATTACTTAAATCCATCTTATTATGACTGTTTAAAATTATTACCTCTTTTTATTTTATCCCTGAACTTCCTCAACAGAAAGCAGGTGTTTTACCTTTTCAATCATACCCAGTAGTTGTGGCGTGCCGGTAACTACAACGGGATTGTGAAGCTTTCGCAAACCAAGAGCCTGCAAGGTTCTTTTCTGCCTCTCAGGGCGACCTATCGAGCTCTTCACCTGTGATATTTTATATTTTTTCATGCGAAACGTTTTTTATTCTTTGGTGTAGGAAAACCTGCTTTTTGCTCAATGCTATTCGTTGTCCGGGCAGGTTTTACGCGATATTTTGTTTATTTCAAATTGCTCTTAAACTTTTCAGGATCATCAAAAAGATCTTGCAGGAAAGCATAACCTCTCCTGCAAATCATTAAATGATCAACCGTTGAAAACCTTTTCTACCGAAATACCTCGTTGCTGAGCTACGGTAAATGGGTCGCGCAGCTTGGTAAGGGCATCGATAGTAGCTTTTACCACACTGTGGGGGTTGGAAGAGCCTTTTGATTTTGCCAATACGTCTGTTACTCCAACACTTTCCAGAACAGCCCTCATAGCACCACCGGCAATAACACCGGTACCGTGAGCAGCAGGTCTGATCAATACGCGTGCACCACTGTATTTACCTTCCTGCGGGTGAGGAATGGTTCCTTTGTGCACAGGTACCTTGATCAAATGTTTCTTGGCATCATCAATACCCTTGCTGATAGCTGTGGTTACTTCCTTGGCTTTTCCAAGACCGTATCCTACCACACCATTCTCATTACCGACTACAACAATGGCTGAAAAACTAAAAGTCCTACCACCCTTTGTTACCTTGGTAACACGTTGTATGCTTACCAGTCTGTCCTTGAATTCTATTTCGCTGGATTTTACTTTTTTTACGTTTGCGTTTGTCATAGTCTTAGAATTTTAAACCTCCTTCCCTGGCACCTTCTGCCAAAGATTTGATTCTACCGTGATACAAATACCCGTTGCGATCAAAAACAACTTTTTCAATTCCTGCTTCTTTAGCTTTTTCAGCCAGCAGTTTACCTACTTCCTTGGCCATATCCTGTTTGGGTGCTTTTTTATCAGCAAATGCCTTTTCACGACTTGAAGCAGAAACCAGAGTAGAACCCTTATCATCATTGATCAATTGGGCATATATTTGCTTGTTGCTCCTGAATACAGAGAGCCTGGGCTTTTCTTCCGACCCGTAGACTTTTTTACGTACCCGGTACTTAATTTTAAGTCTTCTGTTTACTTTACTATTAGTTGCCATCTATCCGATGATTTTTAATTACTTATTAAAAAGATTATTTGCTTGCAGCTGATTTACCAGCTTTTCTGCGAAGTACCTCACCCTGGAATTTGATACCTTTACCTTTGTAAGGCTCAGGCTTGCGGAATGATCTGATTTTCGCTGCAACCTGTCCGATAAGTTGCTTATCATGCGATTCCAGAATGATCAGCGGGTTTTTACCTCTTTCAGTTACGGTTTCAAGCTTAACTTCCCTGGGAAGCTCAATGAAAATATTATGCGAATATCCTAGTCCAAGTTCGAGCAACTGACCCTGGTTGGACGCTTTGTAACCTACACCAACCAACTCCTGAACTATCTTGTATCCTTCAGAAACCCCAACAACCATGTTGCTTATAAGAGCACGGTACAATCCGTGGAGGGATTTGTGATTCTTTTGATCTGAAGGACGTACTACTTTAACGGTGCCATCCTCAATTTCTATTGAAATATCGTCTTTCAATTCCTGTGTTAACTCTCCCTTGGGGCCTTTGACTGTTACAACATTCTTGTCAAAGTTTACAGTAACACCTGCAGGGATCTGTATGGGTAAATTTCCTATTCTTGACATAGTTTCTCTCCTTTTTAGCTTACGTAACAAATTACTTCCCCGCCAACACCCTGGCTGCGGGCTTCTTTATCAGTTATCAAACCTTTGGATGTAGAAATTATGGCAATACCCAAACCATTCATTACCCGTGGCAGATCATTGTGGTTACAATATCTTCTCAAACCGGGTCTGCTCACACGCTCGATGGTGTTTATAGCAGGAATTTTTGTGGAAGGATGATACTTAAGGGCGATTTTTATAATGCCGCCTTTTTCATTCTCCTCAAATTTATAATTCAGGATATACCCCTTCTCAAAAAGGATTTTTGTGATCCCCTTTTTAAGATTCGATGCAGGAATTTCTACAATCCTGTGATTGGCCTTCACGGCATTCCTTATTCTTGTAAGGTAATCTGCAATTGGATCAGTTATCATTTCAATTTAAAATAAAAGTTATTAATCTACCAGCTAGCCTTGGTAACCCCTGGTATAAGACCATTGGAGGCCATCTCCCTGAAGTTGATACGGGAAATACCGAATTGTCTCATGTACCCTTTGGGTCTTCCGGTTAATTTACATCTGTTGTGCAAGCGAACAGGAGAGGCGTTTTTGGGGAGTTTCTGAAGTGCTTCATAATCTCCGGCAGCCTTAAGTTCGGCACGTTTTTTTGCATACTTAGCTACGAGTTTTTCTCTTTTTCTCTCGCGTGCTTTCATTGATTCTTTTGCCATGATCGGAATATTTATTTTTTAGCGTTTTTGAATGGGATTCCGAATTCACGCAGCAAGGCGTAAGCTTCTTTATCGGTATTTGCCGAGGTAACAAAAGTGATATCCATCCCGGTGATTTTATTGATCTTGTCAATGTTGATCTCTGGGAAGATGATCTGCTCAGATACACCCAGGCTGAAATTTCCACGGCCATCAAAGCCTTTCTCGTTGATACCCCTGAAGTCGCGGATACGTGGCAAAGAAACTGCAATAAGCCTGTCCAGGAATTCATACATCTTTGTACCACGCAGTGTTACTCTAACGCCAATGGGCATTCCTCTACGCAGTTTAAAGTTGGAGATATCCTTTTTTGACTTGGTAGGAACAGCTCTTTGACCGGCAATGAGGGTCATTTCTTCTATTGCTGTGTCAATAAGCTTTTTGTCAGTAATCGCATCACCCAAACCTTGATTCAAACAAATCTTGGTAATCCTGGGCACCTGCATGTGATTGCTGTAATTGAATTCGGATTTCAGAGCAGGAACAATTTCCTTCTCGTATTTTTCTCTAAGTCTTGGTGTATAGCTCATTACTTGATTACCTCCCCTGACTTTTTAGAATAACGAACAAGTTTGTCATTCTCATTTAACTTCCTGCCAACGCGCGTGGCATTTCCTTTAGCATCAACCAACATAAGGTTGGAAATATGAATAGGTGCCTCTTGCTTTACAATACCACCCTGGGTATTTTTTGCATTGGGCTTGGTATGCCTGGAAATCATGTTGAGCCCTTCAACAAGTACTCTCATTTTATTCCTGTCAATGCTCAGCACCTTACCCTGCTGGCCTTTGGAGTTACCTGCAATGGCCTTAACAGTGTCACCTTTTTTAATATGTAATTTGGCTTGCATAATTTTTCTGATGTTTTTCTGATTTAAAGAACTTCGGGTGCCAATGAGACAATCTTCATAAACTGCTTTTCGCGAAGTTCACGGGCAACGGGTCCGAAAATACGTGTACCTCTCATTTCTTCATTAGCAGTCAAAAGCACAACTGCATTGTCGTCAAACTTGATGTATGAGCCGTCGGGGCGTCTTACATGTTTTTTTGTTCTGACAATCACAGCCTTGGATACGGTACCTTTTTTGATGTTTCCGCTGGGTATCGCATCTTTGACAGTAACAATGATTTTATCGCCAATTCCGGCATAGCGGCGTTTTGTTCCGCCCAGGACCCGGATGCAGAGCACTTCCCTGGCGCCACTGTTATCTGCAACTGATAATCTGGATTCTTGCTGTATCATAATTACTTAGCTCTTTCAATTATTTCAACTAATCTCCAACATTTATTTTTACTAAGGGGCCTGGTTTCCATGATCCGAACAGTATCGCCTATATTGCACTCATTGTTTTCATCATGAGCCATAAAATTGGATGACTTTTTAACAAACTTCCCGTATTTAGGGTGTTTTACACGGCGTATAACCTTAATAACAATGGATTTCTCCATTTTATTACTGGTTACTACACCAACTCTTTCTTTTCTTTGAGTTCTCGTTTCCATTTATCTAAACATTACTTTTTGATTCTTCAATGGCCCTTTTACGGAGCTCAGTTTTTATTCTGGCAATGGTTTTGCGATACAACTGGATCTTCATAGGATTCTCCAGCGGCGAAACAGAATGGTTGAGCTTAAGTTTCTGAAGTTGTTTCACTTCTTCGTCTAACCTCTCCTTGAGCTCTCCGGTTGACATTTCTCGTATTACATTTGGCTTCATCGTAATAAACGAATTTTAAATCGTTAAAAAAAGCAGCAAGCAGTTTTTAAACTTGCTCCAGAGGCCGTTTTCCTTACAGAGGCCCGTGTTTGTGGGGCTTGTATTGAATAATCCTCTCCAAAAAGGCTGCAAAGTTACAAATAATTTCTAATTAAATCGATCTATTAATCAAAAACAAAATCCCTTCTTACAATAAACTTTGTAATAACAGGGAGTTTTTGAGCGCCCAAACGCATAGCTTCCTTAGCTGTTTCGTGAGTAACGCCTTCTGCTTCAAATAATATTCGCCCTGGGCTTACCCTTGCAACAAAGTACTCGGGTGCACCTTTACCTTTACCCATACGTACTTCGGCGGGTTTTTTGGTTACGGGCTTATCGGGGAAGATTCTGATCCACAATTGCCCTTCACGTTTCATACGACGGGTAATTGCCTGGCGGGCAGCTTCAATCTGGCGGCTGGTGATCCAGCTTTCATCCAGTGATTTCAGTCCAAAGCTTCCAAAAGCGAGTTCTGCTCCTCTCTTGGTATTGCCTTTCATTTTGCCTTTCTGCTGCCTTCTGAACTTAGTTTTCTTTGGCTGTAACATTATTCAGTATTTTTTACAATAAATATTAAACGTTATTTCTTATTCCGTCGACCTCTGAATCTGCCACCACCTGCTCCAGCCGGACTGGGTTTTGCTTTGGTGTTGTCTTCAGTAAAGGGAGTGAGTTCTTTTTTTCCGTAAACTTCACCTTTGCATATCCATACTTTTATACCAATACGTCCGTAGGTGGTATGAGCTTCTGCTGTTGCGTAGTCAATATCAGCTCTGAGGGTATGCAATGGAATGCGACCTTCCTTATAAGTTTCGGTACGGGCCATTTCGGCTCCACCAAGGCGACCGGATACAGTAACCTTGATGCCTTCAGAACCCAGGCGCATGGTTGAGGAAACAGCTGTTTTTACAGCACGACGGAAAGAAATACGTCCTTCTATTTGTTTGGCAACGGTATTGGCAACCAGCACAGCATCAAGCTCGGGTCTTTTAATTTCGGAAATGTTGATCTGAACTTCCTTTTGGGTAATTTTTCTCAACTCTTCCTTGAGCTTGTCTACTTCTTGTCCACCTTTACCGATGATGATGCCCGGACGGGCAGTATTGATGGTAACCGTGATAAGTTTGAGTGTTCTTTCGATGATGATCTTTGATACTCCGGCTTTGGCCAAACGGGCGTTGAGATACTTCCTGATCTTGTCGTCTTCAACCAGTTTTGACTCATACTTCTTACCGCCATACCAATTGGAGTCCCATCCTTTAATAATGCCTAATCTCAGGCCTATTGGATTTGTTTTTTGTCCCATTTGAAATTTATTTAATTGTTTGAATTTTTACTATCTACCACAATGGTAACATGGTTTGACCTTTTGCGGATGCGGTAAGCACGACCTTGCGGAGCGGGGCGAAGGCGCTTAAGCATTCTGCCACCGTTTACAAAAATCTCTTTCACATAGAGGTTGCTTTCTTCCAGCCTAACCCCTTCGTTTTTAGCCTGCCAGTTTGAAATGGCGCTAAGAAGCAGTTTTTCCAGCCTTTCGGCAGCTTCTTTGTTGGTGTACTTCAAAATTGCCAAAGCCTTATCTACCTCTTTGCCTCTGATAATATCAGCAACAAGACGCATTTTCCTGGGAGATGTGGGGCAGTTGTTTAAACTGGCAATATATTTTGACTGTTTTTCTTCTTTGAGCCTTTCCGCTCTAAAGTGTTTTCTAGATCCCATTTTTCAAAAGTTGTTTATTTTTTGCCTTTATCTTTTTTACCCGCATGACCACGGAAAATTCGTGTGGGAGCAAATTCGCCCAGCTTATGGCCTACCATATTCTCAGTAATGTAAACGGGGATAAATTTATTGCCGTTGTGCACAGCGATGGTTTGTCCGACAAAATCGGGAGAGATCATTGAAGCTCTTGACCAGGTTTTAATAACAGTTTTTTTGCTGCTGCTGGCCATATCAAGTACTCTCTTCTCGAGTTTGTAGTGTATATAAGGTCCTTTTTTTAATGAACGGCTCATGATAATACTAATTTACAATTTACGATAGTTATTTCTTCCTTCTTTCTACAATGAACTGGCTTGAAGCCTTCTTTTTGCTGCGGGTTTTGTACCCTTTTGCAGGCAAACCTTTGCGGCTTCTGGGGTGTCCACCACTTGCACGGCCTTCACCACCACCCATGGGGTGATCAACGGGGTTCATCACCACAGGACGGGTTCTGGGTCTGCGACCAAGCCAGCGGCTACGGCCTGCCTTTCCACTTACCACGTGCATGTGATCGGGGTTTGATGCACTACCAATGGTAGCTCTGCATGTAACCAGTACCATGCGGGTTTCGCCGGAAGGAAGTTTCAAAATTGCATATTTACCATCTCTTGACATAAGCTGGGCATAGGTGCCGGCACTGCGGGCCATTTTTCCACCCTGACCAGGCTTAAGCTCTACATTGTGTACAATAGTACCCAGGGGAACCTTACTCAAAAACATCGTATTACCGATATCGGGAGTTGCATTTTCGCCAGAAACCACAGTCTGACCAACCTGCAATCCATTGGGAGCAAGAATGTATCTCTTCTCACCATCGGCATACACTACCAAAGCAATGCGTGCTGAGCGGTTGGGATCGTATTCAATGGTTTTTACGGTTCCGGGGATACCATCTTTATCTCTTCTGAAATCTACAAAACGGAACCTTTTCTTATGACCTCCGCCAATATAGCGCATGGTCATTTTACCTCTGTTATTCCTACCTCCTGATTTATTCTTTCCAACCACCAGGCTTTTTTCTGGAGTGGAGGCAGTTATTTCGTCAAACGCATTCAACATTTTGTTGCGTTGACCCGGGGTGGTGGGTTTGAATTTTCTTAAAGCCATCTATCTTAAATATTGCTGTAAAAATCAATAACTTCACCATCGCTTACTGTAACGATAGCTTTTTTAAAATTATCCTTCCTTCCGGTCATAAATCCGGTTTTTGTATAACGCATCTTGCGTTTACCAAGGTAGTTCATAGTGTTGACTGATTCAACCGTAACATTGTACATCTCTTCTACGGCGGCTTTTATCTGATTTTTACTTGCCCTTTGGTCAACAACGAAACCGTAACGGTTAGGAAACTTTTCAGTAACCCCCGTCATCTTTTCGGTAATCAGTGGCTTAATTAAAACGTTCATCTTTTCTTTTTTTTAGGGCCGATCTTTTTCCAACCCAACGATAACTAATAATTGATTAAACTAAAATGTTCTCAACTTCTTTGATGGAGCTTTCCACAAACAAAATATGCTGAGCATTAAGGATCTGATAGGTATTGATATCAGAAGCGATTGCCACTTTTGCCTTGGGAATATTCCTTGAAGACAGCAAAATATTTCTGTCTGACTCAGGAATAACAAGGAGTGACTTTTTATCAAGGATATTAAATCTTTCCAGCAGCTCCAGGTATTGTTTTGTCCTGGGAGTATCAAAGCTAAAGTCTTCCAGTACAAGTACACTGTTATCTTTTGCTTTGTAAGAAAGGGCTGACTTGCGTGCAAGTGCTTTCACTTTCTTGTTTACCTTAAAGGAATAGTCCCTGGGTTTTTTTCCAAAAACACGACCACCACCTCTGAGCAATGGAGATTTGATATCACCAATACGGGCAGCTCCGGTACCTTTTTGCCTGCGCAGTTTGCGGGTGCTACCCTTAACTTCGTTGCGCTGCTTGGTGGCATGGGTACCCTGCCTTTGATTTGCCAAATATTGTTTTACATCCAGATAAATAGCATGGTCATTGGGTTCAATGCCAAAGATATTATCGTTAAGATCAATGGTTTTGGCGGTTTTATTTCCGTCTATGCTATATACTGCTAACTCCATCTTTCTAAAATTAAATATGAACCATTTGGACCGGGAACAGATCCTTTTACAATAATTAAATTCTTTTCGGGAATGATTTTCATTACCTGCAGGTTGATCATCTTAACCCTGTTTCCACCTGTACGTCCTGCCATTCTCATTCCTTTGAAAACCCTTGAAGGCCATGAAGATGCACCCAGTGATCCGGGGGCCCTGAGGCGGTTATGCTGGCCGTGAGTCGCTTGTCCTACACCGCTAAAGCCATGTCTTTTCACTACACCCTGGAAGCCTTTTCCTTTGGAGGTGCCAACAACGTCAATAAATTCTCCTTCAAAGAATACATCAACGCCAACGGTTTCTCCAAATTCCTTGCGGTTTTCTTTTTCGAAGCGGGTAAACTCTGCTACCATTCGTTTGGGAGTGGTTTTTGCTTTTGCAAAGTGTCCTTGCAAAGCCTTGCTTGTGTTCTTCTCTTTTTTGTCGTCAAAAGCGAGCTGAATGGCTTCATAACCATCCTTCTCCTTGGTTTTGATCTGCGTAACAACACAAGGACCAGCCTGTATTACTGTGCATGGGATGTTTTTCCCAGCGGCATCAAACATACTGGTCATACCAATTTTTTTTCCAATTAATCCTGACATTTTTCGGAGTTTTTTCTTTACGCAAAATGCGGTTTATACTAACTAATTATACTTTGATCTCTACCTCTACTCCACTGGGAAGTTCAAGCTTCATCAGGGCATCAACAGTTTTGGAAGTTGAAGAGTAAATATCAAGCAATCGCTTGTAAGAGCAAAGCTGAAATTGTTCTCTTGATTTTTTATTTACAAATGTTGATTTGAGTACAGTAAAGATCTTTTTGTTGGTGGGCAGCGGGATAGGACCACTGACAACTGCACCGGTTGACTTTACAGTCTTTACGATTTTTTCGGCAGACTTATCTACCAGGTTGTAATCGTAAGATTTCAGTTTGATTCTAATTCTTTGACTCACGGTTTATTTCTTTTTTATTAAACGATTATGCTTTAACACCAGTTAATTTCAAAATAATTTCATCTACAATATTCTTGGGTGCTTCTTCGTAATGTGAAAATTCCATGGTAGAAGTTGCACGTCCTGAACTAAGGGTTCTTAGTGCTGTTACATATCCAAACATTTCCTGAAGAGGAACCTTGGCTCTTATAACCTGCATATTCGCCCGGGAAGAGATTCCTTCAAGTTGTCCGCGGCGACGATTGATATCGCCCACAACATCTCCCAGGTTTTCTTCAGGGGTAACGACTTCGAGCTTCATGATGGGCTCCAGAAGAACCTTGGTGGCTTTCTTGCTGGCTTCTTTAAATGCTATCTTGGCAGCCAGTTCAAAAGAGAGTGAATCAGAGTCTACGCTGTGGTATGAACCATCGATAAGTGTTACCTTAAGATTATCAACTGGAAAACCTGCTAGCACACCATTCTGCATGGCATTCCTGAAGCCTTTCTCAACAGAGGGGATATATTCTCTTGGAATATTGCCGCCTTTTACTTCATCAACAAACTGCAGGCCTGTAAGATTCTCATCGGCCGGTCCCATTTCAAAAACAACATCGGCAAATTTACCGCGGCCACCTGTTTGTTTTTTATACACTTCGCGGTGCTTAACAACAGATGTAATGGCTTCGCGGTAAGCCACCTGGGGAGCACCCTGGTTGCATTCAACCTTAAATTCTCTCTTAAGGCGGTCTACAAGAATTTCAAGGTGCAACTCGCCCATACCACTAATGATGGTCTGGCCTGAGTTTTCGTCCACTTTTACTTTAAAGGTAGGATCTTCTTCGGCAAGCTTATGAAGGGCAGCTGAAAGCTTATCCACATCGGCCTGGGTTTTTGGCTCTACAGCAACACTGATAACCGGCTCGGGGAATGACATGGTTTCAAGCAGGATCTGGAACTTTTCATTGCACAGAGTATCACCTGTATGAATTTCCTTAAACCCTACAGCAGCACCAATATCTCCAGCCTCAATGCGATCTATGGGGTTTTGCTTGTTGGCATGCATTTGCAGGATGCGCGATATCCGTTCTTTCTTGCGGGTGGAAGCATTCCAGACATAAGAGCCCGACTCGAGTGTTCCGCTATATACCCTGAAAAAACACAACCTGCCCACATAGGGATCGGTAGCAATTTTAAAAGCCAATGCAGCAAAAGGTTCACTGGCATCGGCTTTACGTATTTCTTCTTTTTCAGTTTTTGGATTGATCCCTGTAACGGCATCAATATCTATAGGAGAAGGCAGAAACCTAACGACAGAATCGAGAAGCAACTGCACCCCTTTATTCTTGAAAGCTGATCCGCAGAGCACCGGAGTAATCCGCATTTCAACGGTAGCCTTGCGAATGGCCGCGATCATCTCATCTTCAGAGATAGCATCGGGATTTTCCATGAATTTTTCCAGCAGGTCTTCACTCTCCTCGGCACATCCCTCGATGAGTTTCATGCGATACTCTTCCACAGTTTCTGTCAGATCATCGGGTATGGGCACCTCAACAAACACCATTCCTTTGCTTTGCTCTTCCCACTCGTAGGCTTTGTTGGTGATCAGATCAACCACTCCTTTAAAGTTCTCTTCATAACCAATGGGGATCTGAAGAGGGATCGGATTGGCTCCAAGGCGGTCTTTTATCTGGTCCAGTACAGAAAAGAAGTCGGCACCCGACCGGTCCATTTTATTGATAAAACTCAAACGCGGAACCTTATACTTATCGGCTTGCCTCCATACTGTTTCGGATTGTGGCTCTACACCACCCACCGCACAGAAAAGGGCTATTGCTCCATCAAGAACTCTCAGGGAGCGTTCTACCTCAACGGTAAAGTCAACGTGTCCGGGAGTATCAATAATATTGATCTTGTACTGGCTGTCTTTGTAATTCCAGAAAGTAGTGGTAGCTGCAGAAGTAATGGTAATACCCCGCTCCTGCTCCTGCACCATCCAGTCCATGGTAGCAGACCCGTCGTGGGTTTCGCCCAGTCGGTGGTTTACACCGGTATAATAAAGGATACGCTCGGTGGTGGTAGTTTTACCAGCATCGATGTGTGCCATTATACCAATATTGCGTGTATATCTTAAATCTCTGGGCATCTGCTGAAACGGTAACAAATATAAATTAAAACCTTAACCATTAAAATCTGAAATGAGAGAATGCTTTGTTGGCATCTGCCATACGGTGAGTATCTTCTTTTCTTTTGAAAGCAGCACCTTCTTCTTTATAAGCAGCAACGATTTCACCGGCCAGTTTTGCGGCCATGGTTTTTTCATTGCGTCTGCGTGAAAAGCGAATAAGGTTTTTCATGCCAATAGACATTTTTCTCTCTGGTCTGATCTCTGAAGGGATCTGAAAGGTAGCACCACCAATACGACGGCTTCTTACCTCAACATTGGGAGTAACATTTGCCAATGCTTTTTTCCACACCTCCAGGCCTTCTTCCTTGGTCTTTTCACTTACGATATCTATTGCATCATAGAAAATATTGTAAGCAAGATTTTTTTTGCCCCTGAGCATAATATTATTCACGAACCTGGTAACCAGGGTATCGTTGAATTTTGGGTCAGGAAGCAAGATCCTTTTTTTGGGTTTCGACTTTCTCATTTATTCAAAAGATTTAATCGCTCTGATTCTTAGATTATTTTTTCGCTTTAGGTTTTTTGGTTCCATACTTGGACCTTCTTTGGTTACGGCCTTCAACGCCGCTGGTATCGAGCGCACCCCTGATAATGTGATATCTTACCCCTGGCAGATCTTTTACCCTTCCACCACGGATGAGTACGATTGAGTGCTCTTGCAGGTTGTGTCCTTCGCCGGGAATATAGGCATTCACCTCTTTACCATTGGTAAGCCTTACCCTGGCAACTTTTCTCATTGCAGAGTTAGGCTTCTTGGGGGTGGTAGTATAAACCCTAACACATACTCCGCGCCTTTGGGGGCATGAGTCCAAAGCGGGTGATTTACTCTTGTAAGTCACCTTTTGGCGTCCTTTACGAACCAATTGTTGGATTGTTGGCATACTTTGATTTTAAAAATGTTATGTAAAAACTTCTCTATTATTGGGTTACAAATTATCAAGCATTTTTTAGGGAGTGCAAAGGTACAAACTTATTTTAATAAACCAATAACGGCTTAGAAAAAAATAGTTATTTACCTGCAACATTAGCAGCTTCTTACAAACACTAAGTATGAAACTGCCCCTAACCTCAGGAGTAAAATTACTGATAATCAGCAAAATTATTTTCCGGAAATTAGGGGCACAAAGATACAAAAGATTTTTATTCAATAAAGCGCTGCGCTTAATTTTTAACGGTATCGGTAAGCAGCTCTTTCCATCTCTTGCTGGTTGCGGAATTTTACGGGCGGATCAAGGTGCTTTTCCAGAAACTTATAGATACCAAACCTGATCTCTCGCGCCTGGGAATGATCCATGCGATCAAAGGAGTGTCCGCCGGGAATATCCTCAAAAATTTTATACTCAAAGGTTTTGTCAAGTGCTTTGAGCCTGTTGATAAGATTCTCCACTTCCAGTACATGAACGTCCTCATCGTTGGTATTGGTATGGATAAGCAAAGGTGTTCTGAGCTTATGGGCATGATATACGGGCGATCTTCTCCGGTATTCATCAATATTTTCGTGCACCATGTCACCAATATGGTAATCTGCAGAAAAGAAATCTTCGTAGGCAGGTCTTTTGTATCCCATTCGGGCCACCAGGTCGCTAACCGGCACCCCGGCAAATGCACATTTATAATGGCGTGGGTTTTCGAAAATATTCATCAGGGCAATCATCCCTCCATGGCTCCAACCTACAATACCAACCCGGTTGCGGTCAACAATGCTGTAGTTGTCAATCATGTATTGCCGGCTTACATCCACATCATCGTTTTCCAGCCCTCCATAATCAATTAACTCGTAGGTAAGACGGCCATAACCGGTGCTCCCCCTGTATTCCGGTGCCACCACAATGTATTGCTGGGCCATCAGTTCGCGGATAATGTGGGTATAATAGGTATTAAAATCTCCGTGTACACCACCATGAGGGATCACTATAAGAGGATATTTTCTGGAGGGATCTATATCTTTGGGAATAAACACATACGACCAGAATTTAATGGGGTTTTTTCCCTGGAGTGTTTTTGCTGTTTCATGACCCCTGGGAGGAGGTCCGGCCATAAATACCTTGTCAACATGGGCGATATCCCCCACCCTTTTAAACCATAAAACATCATCAATCTTTTTCTCCAACACATCAAGCCTGTGGCGAAGATTGTAAAAATAATTGTCCAGCGACTCTTGAAGCTTTGCGGACTCCTGTTGCTGAGATGAAACTGGCAACCATAAAAAAGTACTAAGTAATACAGCTGGCAGAAATCTGAAAATTAATTGATTGAAGTAGCTTCTCATTGTTTGAAAATTTTAAGGGTTTAGTGAATGATGGTTTGTTTAAAATGTAAAAATATAAATTCCGGGTTAATCGGTAAGGAATTTTAAAATCCTTCCGCGGATAGTATCAAAAAAAATAATGATCAGTATCTTTGCCAACAATTTTAAAATAATAAACTGAAACAACAGAAGGCAAATGGCTGATTTTTTAAAGGATCTGAACGAACCCCAGAGGCAGGCAGTGTTGAACACCGAAGGACCGGTAATGGTAATTGCCGGCGCGGGATCGGGAAAAACACGTGTACTTACTTACCGTATTGCTTACCTTTTAAGCAAAGGGGTGGATCCTTTTCAAGTCCTGTCTCTTACCTTTACCAATAAGGCAGCAAGAGAAATGAAGGAAAGGATTGCCCAACTGGTTGGAGCTTCAAGGGCCAAATCCCTGTGGATGGGGACCTTTCACTCGATTTTCGCCCGGATATTGCGCATTGAATCTGATAAACTGGGGTTCCCTTCCAATTTCACCATTTACGATACTGACGATTCCAAAAGGCTTATCAAAGCCATCGTAAAAGAACAACAGCTCGATGATAAAAAATATGCCCCCGGTTATGTACTCAGCCGGATCTCCAATGCAAAAAACAACCTGATCTCTGCACTGGATTACAACGAGGACGCAGAAATACAATCTTACGATATTCAGAACCAGAAACCAAAAACAGGATTGGTATACAGCCTTTATCAGCAACGCCTGCGCAAAGCATCGGCCATGGATTTTGACGATCTGCTGTTTAATACCAATGTGCTACTGAGAGATTTTCCCGACGTATTATATAAGTATCAGCTCAAGTTCAAATATATTCTTGTGGATGAGTACCAGGACACCAACTTTTCTCAATACCTGATTGTAAAAAAGCTGGCAGCCAATAACGAGAATATTTGTGTAGTAGGTGATGACGCGCAGAGCATTTACGCGTTCAGGGGAGCAAACATCCAGAATATCCTGAACTTTAAAAAAGACTATCCTGACAACAAAGTTTTCAAGCTGGAACAAAACTACCGGTCCACCAAGAATATTGTGAATGCCGCCAACAGTGTCATCATAAACAACAAAGACCAGATCCAGAAAAAAGTGTGGACGGATAATGATACCGGAGAACTGATAAAAATTGTAAAATCATCCAGTGAAAATGAAGAGGGCATATGGGTTGCCAACAATATTTTTGAGATCAGGATGAATAAACATCTCAACAACCGTGATTTTGCCATCCTCTACCGCACCAATGCCCAGTCGCGTTCCCTTGAAGAAGCCCTGCGAAAGATCAACATTCCCTACCGCATTTATGGAGGTGTATCCTTTTATCAAAGGAAGGAGATAAAGGACATGCTGGCCTATTTCAGGCTGGTGATCAACCACAATGACGAGGATGCCTTTTTGCGTGTGGTAAACTTCCCTGCCCGGGGCATTGGAAAAACGAGCCTTGACAAACTCATTGTGTGTGCCAACGACAACCAGGTGCCATTGATTGAAGTAGCTGAACAACCGGGCAATTTCAGGCTCGAAGTCGGCAATGCGGTAAAAAACAGGTTGCAGGAGTTTGTTCTGATGATCAAAAGCCTCAGCACACAGCTCAATCAATACAATGCCTACGAGATGGGCAGAAAAATTGCCACTTCCAGCGGTATTTTAAAGCACTACCATGCCTCAGAAAGCCCTGAGGATATGAACAGAAAGGAAAATGTGGAAGAATTGCTCAATGGACTCAAAGACTTCTCAGAGATGCCTTCGGACGTGGAAGGGGAAAATCCCCTGAGAACACTGGACGTATTTATGCAGGACATTGCCCTGATGACCGATGCTGACCTTGATAAGGAAGACCCTGCTGACAGTGATAAAGTATCTCTGATGACTATCCACTCAGCAAAAGGGCTCGAATTTCCCTATGTATACATGGTGGGCGTGGAGGAAAACCTGTTCCCTTCGCAAATGTCTCTCAACTCAAGGGCAGATCTTGAAGAGGAGCGAAGACTGTTTTATGTAGCTGTTACCAGAGCCATGACCCAACTTACGGTTACCTGGGCCGAAACAAGGTTTAAATTCGGACAATTCAACATTTGCGAACCCAGCAGGTTTATTGATGAGCTGGCCCCGGAGTTTGTGATCAATACTGCCACCCGGCAACCCATAAAAAAACAGGGTTGGCTGAAGGAGAGCTTTGCCGACAGCCGCAAAAGTTTTTCGGCAGACAATTCCGGAAGTGCTGATCAACAGAAAGCCAGGCAACAACCTGAAGCAGACAGTATGTTTCAGCTTGTTAAGCCACAGGACCTTGAACCAGGCACCATGTTGCAACACCAGCGATTTGGCATGGGAAAAGTGGAAGCCGTAGAAGGGAATGGTGAAAATGCCAAAGCTACCGTGTTATTCAATAATTTCGGGAAAAAACAATTATTGCTGAAATTTGCCCGGTTGAAAATTTTAAGCTGATTACTGAATATTAAGGTTTTTTATTCATATATTTGCCCAATAATTGAAGCAGGCAGCAAGGATCGTACGCACAATTATGCCTTCCGATCACAGCAATAGTAAAACAATAAGTGTTTACAAATGCAATAAAAAAACCTGAAAGCGCTCATCTTTTCTAAAAGCCGGTTGAAACATTATACGATTTTTATGACAGCCAGATTTGCTCAACCCGAATAATACCTGGCAAAATACCCCGTTTTGATAGTACTTTAACTGCACTTTTTTATCACATTTATACGTATATGGAATACAATTCGCAAAGATCCAAAATGAATATTTCGGAATATGGCCGTAATATTCAAAAAATGATTGAACATATCATGACTATCGAGAGCCGTGACAAGCGCAATAAGCTGGCAAGGGCAACTATACAGGTTATGGGGCAGCTCAATCCTCACCTCAGAGACATCAATGACTTTAAACACAAGCTGTGGGATCATTTGTTTATCATGTCAAACTTCAAACTTGATGTTGACTCCCCCTATCCCATTCCTTCAAAAGAAATATTAACCAAGAAACCCGACAGGCTTGGTTATGCATCAAACCATATCAAATACAGGCACTACGGAAGACATATCGAGCAAATGATCCAGAAGGCAACTGAATTTGAAGACGGCCCGGAGAAACAGGCACTTATTAAGGCCATTGCCAATCACTTAAAAAAGTCCTACCTTACCTGGAACCGCGATACAGTAACTGACGAGGAGATCGCATCGCATCTATCCCTCCTATCTGGCGGTAAACTTGAACTGGATGATACCATAAAACTCAGCAACACCCAGGATATTCTTGCAAAAACTTCAGGACTTGTAAATACCAGCACTATAGCACAAGGGGGGAAGAAAAAAGGAGGCCAGCAAAAGAAACAACCCTCCAAGGGACACTTCAAAAAAAAGAAATAATAAATGAGTTCCTTTGAGATACAAGGTGGATTAAAACTAAATGGTGAAATTACCCCGCAAGGAGCCAAAAACGAAGCACTACAGGTAATATGTGCTACATTGCTTACCCCCGGAGAAGTAATCATTGAAAACATTCCTGATATTATTGATGTAAACAACCTTATTGGGTTGCTTGCAGATCTTGGTGTAGCCACAAAAAAACTGGATACCGGGAAATACGCTTTTCAGGCTGATGAAATAAACCTGGATTATCTGCATTCAAAAGAGTTTAAAAACAAAGCATCACGCCTGCGTGGTTCTGTTATGATTGTAGGCCCGCTGCTGGCCCGGTACAAAAAGGCATTCATCCCCAAACCCGGCGGTGATAAGATCGGAAGAAGAAGACTTGACACCCACTTTACGGGCTTACAAAAACTGGGAGGCAATTTCGTTTATGATCAACAATCCGGCTTTTACAGTATAGAAGCAAAATCGCTCAAGGGCACTTATATTTTGCTTGATGAGGCTTCTGTAACAGGCACAGCCAATATTGTAATGGCAGCTTCCCTGGCAAAGGGAACCACCACTATCTATAATGCTGCCTGCGAGCCCTATGTTCAGCAATTGTGCAAAATGCTCATTGGTATGGGGGCAAGAATTCATGGTGTTGGATCAAACCTGCTTACCATCGAAGGAGTAAACGAGCTGGGTGGTTGCCGGCATACGTTGCTGCCCGACATGATAGAAACCGGAAGCTTTATTGCCTTGGCCGCCATGACCCAAAGCAGTATTACCATAAAAAACATAAAATACAAGGAACTGGGCATCATTCCTGAAGTGTTCAGAAAGCTGGGGATACAATTTGAATTGAACAATGACGATATCTTGATTGACTCACAGCCCCACTATACTGTAGACACATTTATTGATGGCAGTATCCTCACCATCAGCGATGCTCCCTGGCCAGGTTTTACACCTGATCTGCTGAGTGTTGTTCTGGTGGCGGCAATCCAGGCAAAAGGGAGTGTGCTTATTCATCAAAAAATGTTTGAAAGCCGTCTGTTTTTTGTAGACAAACTTATTGACATGGGAGCCCAGATCATTCTTTGTGACCCCCATCGTGCCACTGTAATCGGGCTCAACAGGCAATATCCCCTGAAAGCACTTGAAATGACTTCGCCCGATATCAGGGCAGGGGTTGCTCTCCTGATCGCTGCCATGAGTGCCGAAGGCAAAAGCACCATTCACAACATTGAGCAAATAGACAGGGGCTATCAACATATCGATGCACGGCTCAATAAGCTGGGTGCAAAAATAAAACGGATTGACTCCTGACTGCCAATTTGACCTGTAATTGATAATGGCAAAAACTTTGATGGCCCTCTTGTGATTTTATGTGTTTAACCATCCAAAAATCTTTATAAAGGTTATGATTAAGAAAGAAAAAGAACAGCAACAAGATATAAACGAAAAAGCTGAAGGAAAAGCTGACGAAAAGATCCAGGAAAACGCTGCCGAAACTGACAATATTGCAGAAAACGGAACGGAATCAGGTCAAACTCCTGAATCCACCCTGGAAGAGAAACAGGAAGCAAAAGCTGACCAGAAGAATGAACAATCCACAGAAACAGATCCAGGAGAAATGCAGATAAAAGAGCTTGAAGAAAAGAATAAAGAGCTGAATGACAAATACCTGAGGCTTTTTTCAGAGTTTGACAATTTCAGAAAAAGGAATTTGAAAGAAAGGCTGGAACTGACCAAAAATGCATCAGCAGAAATAACAGAGGCTATTTTACCGGTGCTTGACGACCTGGAAAGAGCCTACAAATCAGCCATTGAAAATCCGGATATTGATGCCCTTACAGAAGGGCTGAACCTGATACAGACCAAGCTTAAAACTACACTCAAACACAAAGGGCTTGAGGTGATCCCCACCGTTGGTGAGGAATTCAATACTGATTTTCATGAAGCCATTACCAACATCCCGGCAAAAGAAGAAAAGGAAAAAGGAAAAGTAGTTGATGAAGTACAAAAGGGTTACCTTTTGAATGGCAAAGTTCTGCGATTTGCCAAAGTAGTGGTAGCTAATTAAACAATACAACAATGTCAAAAAGAGATTATTACGAAGTCCTTGAGGTATCAAAAAACGCTACTGAAGCCGAAATCAAAAAGGCTTACCGCCAAAAGGCCCTGAAGCATCACCCGGACAAAAACCCGGGCGACAAGGATGCCGAGGAGAAATTTAAGGAAGCGGCCGAAGCCTACGAAGTATTGAGCAATCCGGAGAAAAAAGCCCGCTACGACCGTTATGGTCATGCCGGCCTGGGCAATGGAGGTGGCTACGGTGGTGGCTTTGGAGGTGGAATGTCTATGGAGGACATTTTCAGTCAGTTTGGGGATATTTTTGGCAGTGCCTTTGGCGGTGGATTTGGCGGAGGTTTTGGTGGTAGCTCACGGGGCCGCAGAGTAAATAAAGGAAGTAACCTCAGGATAAAAGTAAAACTCACCCTGGAAGAGATTCTCAAAGGAGTTGAGAAAAAAATAAAAGTCTCCAAATATGTATCCTGCAAAACCTGTAACGGAAGTGGTGCCAAGGATGGCAATGCCTACCGCACCTGTTCCACCTGCAACGGACAAGGGCGTGTTACCAGGGTTACCAACACCTTCCTGGGGCAAATGCAAACCACATCATCCTGCCCCTCGTGTGGTGGAGAAGGACAGATCATTACAGAAAAATGTACCACTTGTTATGGCAACGGCATTGTAAAAGATGAAGAGGTTATTTCCATAAATATTCCAGCCGGAGTAGGTGAAGGGATGCAAATGTCCATGAGTGGCAAAGGAAATGCCGCTGCACGGGGAGGAATTCCAGGCGACCTGATCATTCTTATAGAAGAAATTAAGCATGAGTCACTGATCAGGGACGGCAACAACCTGCTGTACGACCATTATATCAGTTTCCCCGATGCTGCCCTGGGCACTACCATAGAGGTACCTACACTGGAAGGTAAAGCACGTATAAAAATTGAACCTGGCACCCAATCCAGTAAAGTGCTCAGGTTGAAAGGCAAAGGGCTGCCATCTGTTAATGCTTATGGCCGTGGCGACCTGCTGGTAAACATCAATGTATGGACACCACAGAATATCAACAAAGAAGAAAAGCATATCCTGGAGAACCTGGCAAAATCAAATAACTTTAAACCCAATCCCCAGCGAAGCGATAAGAGCTTCTTTGAACGGATGAAAGATTATTTCAAATAGAAAGTCTCATTTTATCCCCATGGCTGGGTGCAATAGTGTTTAGTGTTGCTTTATGGCAAGCTGATCCTGGCCGGTTTAACAAAATCACCTACAAATGAATTATATTCTTCAGGCAGAAAATGTATCTAAAAAATATGACAAGCATCAGGCCTTGACCAATGTATCTGTCTCTGTACCCGAAGGAAGTATTTTTGGTTTACTGGGCCCAAATGGGGCGGGAAAAACGACTCTTATCCGCATCATCAACCAGATCATTGCCCCTGATCAGGGATCTTTGTTTTTTAACGGGGAAAAACTCAATAAATCGCATATTTCCCTGATCGGATACCTTCCTGAAGAAAGGGGCCTTTACAAAAAGATGAAAGTGGGCGAACAAGCCCTTTACCTGGCCAAACTTAAAGATGTAAAAACACAGGAAGCAAAAAAAGCCCTTAAGAACTGGTTTGAGAAATTTGACCTGCTACCCTGGTGGGACCGAAAGGTAGAGGAATTATCCAAAGGGATGCAGCAAAAGGTGCAGTTTATTGTAACTGTTTTGCATAAGCCCAGACTGCTTATTTTTGATGAACCCTTCAGTGGGTTTGACCCCATCAACGTAAACCTGCTCCGCGACGAGATCATCAACCTCAAAAACCAGGGAACCAGTGTAATATTTTCCACACACAATATGAGCTCGGTTGAGGAGCTCTGTGATCATATAGCTCTTATCAATAAATCGGAAAAGATCCTCGACGGAGATCTTGAGCAAATAAGGAAGGACCATTCAACCCTTATCTATTCAATAACTCTCAGTGGAAGCAATCTTTCTGGCAGACAGCTCATTGATCCTGTAGCCAATTTGCTTAATGAAGATACCAACAAGGAGGGACATCGCGTTATGAGGGTACGAATAAACAAAGAATATTCTGCCAACGATCTTATTAAGCATCTTTTGCCAAAAGTACAGCTGCATGGCTTTCATGAGGAATTGCCAGGCATGAACGATATTTTTATCAAAACCGTTACCGGAAAATATCCACAGGATCTCACCAATGCAGCCCTGAAAAAACATTTGCAGGAAGAGATTTAAAGATTGTAAACCGGTAAAACCTTAGAAAATGAACAAAATACCAGTCATAATACAACGGGAGTACCTAAGCAGGGTAAAGAAAAAGTCATTTATAGTAATGACCATCCTGGGCCCCTTGCTGCTGGCAGCATTGATGATCGTTCCGGTTTTTATAGCGCGTATGTCAGATAGTGTTTACGATGTGGCTGTTGTAGATGACACCCGCCTTTTTTTTCCTGAATTTGTTGATGCCAACAATGTACGGTTTACAGATCTGAATGTAGATGTTGATCTGGCCATAGAGCTCATGAAAGATGGTAAGTTTGATGCCGTTTTGCATATACCCACCACCGCTTTTCAGGCTCCTTCCACCCTTCGCATATTTACAGAAAAGGCGGTAAACCTCAATGCCAAACTTTATGTGGAGAACATCCTGAAGAATGAATTTGAAACCATGAAGCTTGCCCATGCCGGAATTGACCCGGAAGTGTTACGGGCCACTGAAACAAAAATCAGCATCCAGGCCATACGGCTGCTGCGCGACGGGCACGAACAGACAGACTATCCGGAGGTTAGCATGGCACTGGGGATTTTTAGTGGCATACTGATCTATTTCTTTGTGTTCTTGTTTGGCGCCCAGGTAATGCGGGGAGTAATGGAGGAAAAAACCAGCCGTATTGTTGAGATCATTGTATCCTCTGTAAAACCTTTTCAGCTGATGATGGGCAAAATCATTGGCATTGCCCTGGTGGGCCTTACCCAGTTTGGCATCTGGGTAATCCTTACTTTTGCCCTGGTAAGTGGCATCAGGACTGCCATGCCCGATACATTCAGGTTTGTGCCACAGGACCAGATCTACATAAGCAGTGCCCGATCGCTTAATCCTGCTGAGCTGCAGGAACATCTGCAACAGGTGCAACAGCATAATACTGCAGTTGGCCAGGTTATGGAGGGATTAAGTGCCATAAACTTTGAGGTAATGATCCTGGCATTTATATTTTATTTTCTGGCTGGATACCTTCTTTATGCAGCACTTTTTGCAGCCGTAGGATCGGCTGTAGACAATGAAGCAGATACGCAGCAGTTTATGCTGCCTATCACCATTCCGATGATATTCGCCATTGTTATGGCACAAATGGTAATGCATAATCCATCAGGCCCTGTGGCTTTCTGGCTCTCCATGATCCCATTCACATCGCCCATTATCATGATGGTTAGGATACCTTTTGGAGTACCCCTTACAGACCTCTGGATATCAGCCGCACTGTTGATTGGAGGCTTTCTGGCCACAACATGGCTGGCAGCACGTATTTACAGAACCGGTATCTTAATGTACGGGAAAAAACCATCGTACAAAGAATTATGGAAATGGATTAAATATAAAGATTGATGGATTAACTCTAAACAGTCATATAAATTTTTTGACTGCAGATACCTTTCGTTTGTATATTTTTTATCTTTGTGCTAATTTTACATAAATAAATCACAGAAAACCTACCAGATGATTGCAGCGGTAATAGATTGCGGAACAAACACATTTAACCTACTTATTGCCGAATACCAGGTTAATGGAAAACACCGCATCATCCTCAATACCAAAAAGAGTGTAAAGCTGGGAGAAGGAGGACTCGCAGACAACAAAATTGCCCCACAGGCTTTTCAAAGAGGTATAAAAACATTTACTGAATTATACGCCATTGCCAGGGATTACAAAGTTGATACTATAAAAGCGGTTGCAACCTCTGCCGTGAGAAGCAGCATGAACGGCCCCGACTTTGTGAAAAAGATCTTTGACAAAACCGGGGTGATCATCCAGGTTTTAAATGGGGATACCGAAGCCCAGTATATTTTCAAAGGAGTTAATCTGGCCCTTGAAGACCTCAATAATCCGGTACTGGTTATGGATATTGGAGGAGGCAGTACAGAGTTTATCATGGCAGAGGATAATCAGGTGATCTGGAAAAAAAGCTTTGAACTGGGAGCAGCCAGATTCTTGCAGGAATTAAAACCCAGCGACCCTATAATCCCCGAAGAGATTGAGAAAGCTAAAAATCATTTCAAAGATACATTGCAGCCTCTTGCCATGCGACTAAAGAAATACCCTATTCAAACCCTCATTGGATGTTCTGGCTCTTTTGAGTCGCTGGCCGATATGATAAAAGCTGAAAAAGGAGATAATACAACCATTGGCAAATTATACCGATTTGACAACGATGATTTAAAGGAACTATACAGGAAACTGATAGTCAGCAGCGAAAAAGAGCGCAAAAATATGCCTGGTCTTGTGGATTACAGGGTTGACACGATCGTTTATGCGGCCATTCTGATCCGTCATATCATGAAAAGGTTTAAAACCGAAAAACTGTATTACTCTACATATGCATTGAAAGAAGGAATTCTGGCAGATCTTATTTACCAAAAAATCGCTGTTTAACCCCCTCAAAAAACACCTTCCCTTTATGTCTAAAATACTGGTTATTGACGATGAAAGAAGCATCCGCAACACGCTGAAAGACATCCTTGAATATGAAAAATTTGAAGTAGAACTGGCAGAAGATGGCTTTGAAGGACTTGAAAAAGCTTCAGAGAACAAATTCGATGTTATCCTTCTGGATATAAAAATGCCAAAGATGGACGGCATGGAAGTACTTGAAAAGCTTCTTGAAAAAGATCCTGACAATACTGTTGTGATGATCTCTGGCCATGGCACTATCGAAACAGCTGTAGAAGCTATAAAAAAGGGAGCCTACGACTTTATCTCCAAGCCACCTGATATAAACCGCATGCTCATAACTATCCGCAACGCTCTGGACAAACGTGAGCTGGTGACTGAAACCCGTGTATTGAAACGCAAAGTCAGCAAAACCTATGACATGATAGGTGAATCAGCGGCTATCATACATATCAAGGAAATGATAGAGCGAGTGGCGCCTACCGATGCACGGATTTTTATTACCGGCCCCAATGGCACCGGAAAGGAACTGGTTGCACGATGGTTGCACGAGCTCAGCAACCGCTCCAAAGGCCCCTTCATTGAAGTAAACTGCGCTGCAATACCATCTGAATTGATTGAGAGTGAATTGTTTGGACATGAAAAGGGCTCATTCACTTCAGCCATAAAACAAAAGAAGGGTAACTTTGAACTGGCCAGCGGGGGAACACTTTTTCTCGATGAAATTGGCGATATGAGCCTTGCTGCACAGGCTAAGGTACTAAGAGCATTGCAGGAAAACAAGATCACCAGGGTTGGCGGGGAAAAAGAGATTGCAGTGGATGTAAGAGTTGTGGCCGCAACCAATAAAGATATCCAGCAGGAAATACAGAAAGGGAATTTCAGGGAAGATCTTTATCACCGGCTTAGTGTTATTTTAATCAATGTGCCCAGTCTTAATGAGCGCGAAGATGACATCCCTTTGCTGGCCAATTACTTCCTTGAACAGATCATCAGCGAACATGGTATGCCCATTAAAACTTTTGATGAACCTTCCCTGGAGGCCCTGAAGAAAATCAACTGGACCGGAAACATCAGAGAATTGAGAAACGTGGTGGAAAGACTGGCGATTCTGTGCGACAAGACCATTACCGAAAACGATGTTGTAACATTTGCTCAACCACTCAGCGCGGTAAAAAGATAAATCTGCAAATAAATTCTTCCGGGGGCTGTTTCCAGCCTCTGACTTACATTACATAATCCTAACGATGCAGTGAGTTCAATCCCCTCGTTGTATTGAAGAAAATAAATGCATCATAGCGCAAAGGGACTATGGTATTTACATATTGCCGTGGTTCGTTGGCCGGATTAAATACCACTCCAATAGCCCTGTGTCCCATGGCCTGCATAAAAGCATCATGCGTGCGGTCAGTATCATCAAAAAGCATGTAGAAGCTTTCGTTCTCTGTTTGATTAAAGATGTATTCCACAGAGCCTCTTCTGGCAGATGAGATTCTCATGGTTTGCATACGGGATTCCCACGATGCACCTGCCACAACCCTTCCTGTGTA
Source organism: Bacteroidales bacterium (assembly GCA_007135645.1). Lineage (GTDB taxonomy): Bacteria > Bacteroidota > Bacteroidia > Bacteroidales > UBA7960 > SKVR01. Next base: position 15,825 of record SLIL01000028.1, on the reverse strand, counting down.
AGTGGTAAAACCAACAGAGAATACATTTTCAGGACCATGATGCACCCTGCTGAGCTCCCCAATATTCTGATTTCCCACAGTATACATCTCCGTAAACCGGGCATCCCCAACATGGGTATTGTGGGCCCATACGATACCCTTTGAATTATCGCCATAAAAATCGAGCAGGTAATTTACGGTATTATGCATATGATGAACTCTTGAGTTCCATGAAGAAGCATCCTGCCTGGTCAATGATTTGCGGTAAAATTTTTCAGCATTCTGCTTTACCCGTGCATTTTGCAAAAGGAAGAAGTATTCGTAATCAGAAATATCCCCCAGCCGATCTCTGGAGTTTTGCAGTAATTCCACCACTCTTCCGGTTTGCTCATTACAGGGATTACCTCCCTGCTGCACTGATTGAGCGTATCGCCAGCTATCCCTGTCAAACCCTGCAAAGCATTCATACTTTTGCTTCACCTGCGCATAAATTTCAGGATTGAATTTTTGCAACACCTCAAGCACTGCATCTTTTGATCTCCATTCGTCATAAACATCCATGCCATAGAAGCCCACTTTTTGTTCCTGAGGCAGGGGATCATTAAACTCACGAAGCCATTCAACCAGACCCTCTACTTCCTGGTTTCCCCACATCCACAGAGGCCATCTGGTTAATCCCATGAGTACTTCACGGGCTGAGGAAGCTGCTCCAGGCATATTCTTAACATAACGGTTAAGCTCAAAAAGACTGGCGAAGTCTCCCTCTACAGCGATAAACGAGAAATTATGTTCGCCGATCAACCGGCGGCTGATGGAGTCACGCCAGATATAATATTCATGAGTACCATGGCTCGCTTCTCCCAACAAAACGAGTTTCCTGTCGCCTGCTTCAAGGATAAGCGGATCAAGATCAGCTGAAGTTGCCAGATCAATGGATCTGCTTTTTATAAAGTCAACAAGATTCTCTCCGGCATTGGTGCATTGACAAACGCCAAGCGTCAGTATTAGAAAAAGGAAGGAGATTTTATACATTTTCCCGTATTTTTTAGAGGATAAGGATACTTGATTGAACATAGTGCTATGAAAAATTTACAGGCCTCTGTCACGTTCCCGGGAGGAAAAGGGAAAAGGCCTGTTTTGATGAATTAAAATCTTAAACCTGTCAGAAAGTGAAACCAATCTTAAGACTATTGAGAAAATAATGGTCGTAGGTGTTATCTTTTTTCACTCCATCAAGGTAGTGAAAAATGGTATTTCTCCATCCCAGCTCATAACCCAACCTCAACGTATTGGTAACTTTTACAGAAAAACCGCCACCAAAGGGTATAAAGGGTTGCACCTGGCTGTAATCATCCTGGGTTGTAATGAGCTGATCATTAACCCCATAAATAGAAGCATCACTGAAAAATACCCCTATACCAATAAACCCATAAATATCCCATGGCGTTCTGGCCAAATTAGGTAAACGAAACTCTGTATTGGAGAAAAACTCAAATATTTCATTCTGAAATCTGAGCACTTCATTATTTCCCACCTGCAGAGGTTGATCCCTTTCTGCTGATAAACTCGCAAAATTCATTCCCAGATTAAGTGCAAACCAGTCATTCATGATGTATCTTCCGTAAACTCCTCCACTAAGGCCAAAATTGGAAGTATGATAATCGGCAAAATCACCAAATCCCAACCCTTTACTTCCTCCAATATCGGTAAGTGTGTGCGACGAGCCTAGTAATAATCCCAGTTCCCAGTGACCAAAAGCAGTGTACTGATCTCTGCGTGAAGTATAAAGCGGTGGCTTAGGTGTGTTTCTTACAGCACTCATGTCAGATGATGAACCCGCTGCACCAACCGAACCCTGTCCGCCAATGGCTCCGGGGTTTTGACTATTACTGGCTGGTGGGCTGTATCGACGTGGTCTTTGCGTGTTATGTCTTTGAGACCGGCTTTTTGGTTCCGAAGCTGTACGACGAGTACTTCTTCCCAACAGCCTCCGAAAGAAATTATCACTTTGGGCCAGGTGGAAGGAGTAGCCTGACCCTATAAGTTCATACCCCTGATATTCGTAAGCCTCCATACCTGAAACCTCATTGGCAGTAGTGGTTTCGGAGGATACGAGAAAGATGATACAAATAGTAAATGCAGCTATAACAGCTTTATTGATGATAGTGGTTTTCATTGCATTGGTTTTGGTTAGCAAAATAAAATTCTACTCAGGCAAAATCGTTCCAAAAATAGCAAAAAAAAACATGCTAACCATGAACATGGTAAATAATCAAAAAAAAAGCTGTCAATTTTTGGTTTGACAGCTTAAAAAAACAGATAAAGTATTTTCAGGTTATCAGTACCACATCCTTCTGGACTGTGGCAATTGATAAGTTACCTTTACAGTGGCAAAGTAATAGCTATCACTGCCACGGCTCCATGGGCGGGTAAACCCGTCCAGGTAATCAAAAAATGTTTTTCTCCATCCCACTTCATACCCTATTTTCAAATCTCTTGTAAGTTGATAATTAAACCCGACACCCATGGGTATGGCAGGCTGGAAATTGCTGTAAACCATTTCTTCAGGATTAAAATCGGAGGGAGGAGGATCAGGAACGGTAAGGTTGGGATTATGGTAGAATCCGGCAAGGCCGAAAAAGCCATAAAAATCAAATGGGAAATTGGGAGAACCCACTGGCACATATACTTCAAAAATGGCAGCCAGTTCTATAATATTATTATCAAAATAGAAATTCCTTGACCTTCCTTCGGCAAGTGAATCGGCACCATGCACCCTGCCGTAATTCAGAGAAGCTCTGCCTGCAAAGTACTCATGGAAACGGTATCGTCCAAAGGCACCAATATTTAAACTTGTTGTATTCCATTGTGTGTTTAAGAAAGAAGGTCGTTGATCTACTGAACTTCCACTAACATCGGTGAGTGAGTGAGAGGTTCCGATATTCCCTCCTATCTCCCAGCCCATCTGGCGCATGGCCAGTAATCTTCTTGAAGGAGTCAGAGGACGCCTGGTTCCTCCGGGAGGCCTTGACTGGCTGGGTGGCTGAACAGTTGTTCTTCTTTCAAATACGGGAGACCTGCTTTGCCCCTCTGTTTCAAAGGAAAGTAGCAAAATCAGTATAAATGAGAAAAACATTATTAATAATGATTTCATCAACCTGAATGTTTAGTTGGTTTTAATATTTTGATTTTTGGTACGATTATTCACTTAACAAATATAATACAATTTCATTATCGGCAAACAAGTAAAAATACTGAATTTATTTCGAAGGTAAACTATTACTGAAAAATACCTGTCATTTATTACTGTGTTAATTACTCATTTTCTTATGTTTTTTATCTTTCTCAGATGAAAAGAGAATATTTTAAGTGCATTTTTATTACCTTGTACCACTTTTTATTTTATCCGTTTTTTCGTAACAAAAGTTTGCCCAGCATGCGTGATATTGCCCGAAAGCCATACAAGATCATGATCGTTGATGACGATCCGATAGTTGTAAAAACCTTAGAGCGGTTATTGTTCAAACAAAACTATCTTTTCTTTAGCGTGCAATCAGGTGAAGAAGCCCTGAAAGCAATAACTGAAATTGAGCCGGACATGGTGCTGCTTGACGTTTTAATGCAAGGGATATCCGGCCTTGAGGTTTGCACCCGATTCAAGCAAATGGGCATTACCGAGAAAATTCCTGTTATGTTTTTAACAGCCAACAACCAAAGCGAAGAGATCATTAAGGGTTTTCAATGCGGAGCTGTTGACTATATCATAAAACCATTCAATACCGAGGAATTGCTGGCAAGAGTTCAGACTCACCTGGAACTTAAAACCGCACGTGAGAATCTTAAGCAAATGAATTTAATCAAGACCAGGTTTTATTCCATAATCACCCATGACATAAAAGATGCGCTCACGGGAGTAAAAGGAGTAGCTGAATTTCTTGATCAGGAACTAACACAAAAAAATATCAATACCGATGAGATCAAGAAGCTTTCAAACCTGCTTTTGTCAGACAGCAGCAACCTTTTTCACTTTGTCAAGAGCCTGATAAAATGGGATCAGGTTGAGAGAGACACCAGGCCGGTAAAAGCTGAGCAACTGGTTTTAAAAGAGATGATTGAACAAGTTATTGAAAAATTTGAAAAGCAGATATCTGAAAAACAGCTGCGAATAAACATAAATCTTACCAGCACCCTGATTCTTAATTCGGATAATAAATTTGCAGAAGCAATTATCTCTGAAGTGCTGCAAAATGCCATAAAGTATTCAAATGCCGGAGGGGAAATACAGATTATTGCTGAGAAAAACAATAATGAATTAACTGTTGAAATAACAGATCAGGGCGTTGGAATAGACAAAGATGTGCTTGAAAACATTTTCAGGCTCGATACACCACACCCAAAAACCATAGGTACTTTTAATGAAAAAGGCACAGGACTGGGCCTGATCATCTGCCTGGCTATGGCAAAGAAGATAAAAGGGGGCATTCACATTGAATCTTCCAGACACCATGGAGCAAAGGTAATTATAACCCTGCCGGATTTGGAATGATAATTGCCCTGCTAATATTTATTCCTGCAAAATATTTATTTAACCTTACAATTACTCAACAAAAAACGAGAACTATTAAAAAACTGATTTATGCGTAAGACAATTTTCAGATTAACTCCTTTTTTACTTCTGCCCCTTTTGCTTTTCACATCCTGCTCAAGCAAAAAAAAATCACAACGTCTCGAATATATGAAAACTATTCCAGTTGAACAGAGAAACAACTATTTTGCATTTGATATTTTCAATAAAATAAATACCGGGGAAGAAAAAAACATTGTCATATCTCCTTTCAGTATTTCAACAGCTATGGCCATGACCTATGCAGGTGCCAGAGGTGAAACAGCCAGGGAAATGGCAATGACCCTGGCATTCCATCCTGAACAGGATGTCTTTCACCCCGAGTTCAGTGCATGGCTCAATGCCATTGAAGAAAAAGGAAGGAAAAACAACAGCCTGCTCGTAGCAAACTCATTATGGCCACATGAAGGCTATCATTTTCGTGATGAATATTTTCAACTTTTACGAAACTACTACCGTACCGGGTTTTATGAAGTAGACTACACCGGAGACAGAGAAGCAATCAGAAACCGTATCAATAAATGGGTTGCCAACAGAACCAATAACCTGATCAAAGACCTTATAAAACCAGGGGTGCTCATCGAAGATACCCGGCTGGTACTGGTGAATGCCATTTATTTTCTTGAACAATGGCAGATCGCTTTCGACCCCGATGCTACCCACGATAATATATTTTACACATCTGACGGACAAGAAGTCACCACTCCATTAATGTTTATGCGCGACCGGTTCAGGTACACAGAAAATGATGATTTTCAGGCAATAGAACTTCAGTACAAAGGCGGTGATTTCTCAATGGTTATTATGCTGCCAACCGAAGGCAATTCACTGAGTAACCTTACTGAAAACCTCGATCCTTCCTCTTTCAACAGGATCAATCAGGAAATGATGTTTGAAGATGTAGAGGTGTACCTGCCCTCTTTTCAGATCAGATCAGGCTTTGATCTGGAAAGAACCCTGATAGCAATGGGAATGCCACTCGCATTCTCCAACAGGGCTGATTTTGGTGGTATGACTACAGCAAACGACCTGAAAATCGACAAGGTAATCCATCAGGCTTTTATTGATGTAAAAGAAGAAGGCACTGAGGCTGCTGCATCAACGGCGGTGGTGATGATCAGGAAGTCGGCGGTAATTAATGACGATAAAACCATTTTCAGGGCTGACCGGCCATTCGTTTATTTCATCAAGGAAAACCAGGGTAACTCAATAATCTTTATGGGAAAAGTGGGCGACCCTACCGTTAAACCGACAGATGGATAAACTCACTGCAGCTCCGGCACTCTGTGTCGGGGCTGTTTGAACCGATGAACAGCAGTCTGTTTGTTGCGTAATCTTCAACAATCTTCTGGTACCATGCAATGGCTTGTTCATCAAGATTGGAACAGGGCTCGTCAAGAATTACAAGAGGATTTTCAAAAAGCAGTGCCAGGAGAATTTTCACCCGTTGCTTCATTCCTGAAGAAAAGTACTTCAAGGGTTTATCAGCACTTTTGGTCAATCCTGACAAACTCACGAGAGAGCGGCTGCTCTCACCATGAATAAAGGGCTTGAACTTGTGGTGAAAACGGATGATCTCTTCCAGAGTAAACTCATCATAGATCTCAAGATGAGGTGAGGCTATCCCTACATGTTTGAAAACCTGAGAAGAAATATCGGCATCTCCGATACTCCAACTGATCTTCCCTTCCGATGGGGTAATATAGCCGCTGATCATCTTCAGCAAGGTTGACTTACCACTGCCGTTGCCTCCGGTAATACCATAATGCAAAGGAGCATTAAGTATATGGGTAAGGTTTCTGAAAACCCAATGATACTGATACTTTTTGCCGATATTTTCGAGAGAAACGGTCAAGGTGTCATCAGGGAAAAGTTATTAAATTTCGCAAGAAGGAGCTTCCAGATTATTTTTCCTGGAATGAGTACCCTTTCATGATCCCCCTGCTGGAGTTGGTAATAAAAGAAATGATCTCATCTCTTTCGGGGGTAGCAGGCATTTCTGTTTCTATAACAGTAACCGCCCTGGTTACATTGAGCTTGCGCAGGTATATAATACGATATATCTCCTGAATTTCATTGATCTTCTCTGAAGAAAATCCCCGTCTTCGCAGTCCAACAGAATTAATCCCGACAAATGACAGAGGATCACGTGCAGCTTTGGTATAAGGGGGAACATCTTTACGAACCAGCGAACCGCCGGAGATCATCACATGAGGACCAATATTTACAAACTGGTGTACTGCTGATAAACCACCAATGATAGCATAATCCTGAATAGTAATATGCCCGGCAAGGGTGGCAGCATTGGCCAGAATACAGTTGTTCCCTACCACACAATCGTGGGCCACATGCACATAAGCCATCAGCAGGCAGTTATTACCCACAACGGTTTTGTCATTGGCTTTGGTGCCTCTGTTGATGGTTACAAACTCACGTATCGTAGTGTTATCTCCAATTTCAACCGTGGTTTCTTCACCATCAAACTTAAGGTCCTGCGGAATGGCAGAGATAACAGCTCCTGGAAAGATCTTGCAATTTTTTCCGATGCGGGCACCTTCCATGATCGTTACATTGGAACCCACCCATGTGCCCTCTCCTATCTCTACATTTTTATGGACGGTTACAAAAGGTTCTATTACAACATTGGGTGCAATTTTTGCCTGTGGATGAACGTATGCTAAGTGTTGATTCATTATTATTTGGTGTTTTTTACAATTTGTGCCATTAATTCGGCTTCTATTACAACTTTGGATCCAACATAGCCTGTGCACCTCATATGGCAGATCCCTCTTCTTACCGGAGAAATAAGGCTGCATTTCAGGATCAGCGTGTCACCAGGTATAACTTTTTGCTTAAACTTCACATTGTCGATCTTCAGAAAATAGGTGGAATAATTCTCCGGATCTTCAACGGTAGATAAAATAAGAATTCCACCAGTCTGAGCCATGGATTCAATCTGCAGCACTCCCGGCATTACCGGCTCCTTGGGAAAGTGACCGGTGAAAAACGTCTCATTCATGGTAACATTCTTAACCCCTACCACGTGAGATTCACTAATTTCGATGATCTTATCCACCAGGAGGAAAGGATACCTGTGTGGCAGCATTCCCTTAATATCGTTTATATTGTATACAGGCGCCTGATCAGGATCGTATACCGGGATATGCTGGTCGGCAAGTTTCTTTTTAATGAGCTTTTTAAGATGCTTGGCAAACTTAACATTGGATGCATGTCCGGGCTTTGAAGCAACTATATGCCCTTTTATTCTTTTGCCGGCAAGGGTAAGGTCGCCAACAATATCCAGCAGTTTATGCCTTGCAGGTTCATTTTCGAAATAGGGCTCCAGGTTGTTAAGGATACCCTCATTTCTTACAGCCACCGAAGGTTTATTGAAAAGTTTAGCCAGACGATCAAGCTCAGCCTGTTCCACAGGCCTGTCTACAAAAACTATGGCATTGCCCAGATCTCCACCTTTAATCAGGTTGTTATTGAGCAGCAATTCCAGTTCGTGCAGGAAGACAAATGTGCGGCAGGGAGCAATCTGGTCTTTAAAGTTTTCAAGCTTATCCAATACAGCAAATTGTGACCCCAGCACTTTTGAGTTATAGTCGATCATGCAGGATATGCGATAACTATCGGCGGGGATAGCGATAAATTCGCAATCCTTTTCCTCATCATAAAACCTTATTGTTTCGCTGATATCAAAATATTGTCTTGGTGCTTCCTGTTTTTGAATGCCTGCTTTTTTAAGGGCTTCCACATAAAATTTGCTGCTGCCATCCATAATGGGCATTTCCTGGCAATCCACCTCGACAATAATATTATCAATATCCAAACCCGTTATTGCAGCAAGCACATGCTCAACCGTTAGAATTTTCACACCTTCCTTTTCAAGGGTTGTACCACGGGAAGTATCCACAACATAGTCAGCATCTGCCTCAATAAAAAGCTCATCTTTCAGGTCAGTTCTCACAAATCTTATTCCGCTATCTTCAGGCGCAGGCTTGAAGGAAAGTGTTACCATCTGTCCGGTATGGAGTCCTACACCAGATAAGGTTACCGGGTTTTGTATGGTGTTTTGTTTTTCTATCATAATTTTATTTTCTATTTAGCAGTTCGCGAATCAATTAAAACTTTTTGGAAAACATTTTCTATTAATCATAGGCTAGAACAAAGTCGCGATGATTTTAATCAATCAAGCTCAGATTGATAGCAGTAAAAAACGAAATTTCCTGAAGCATAAAAATCAGGCAAAGATATAACTTTTTTATTTTTCAGTATTGAATCATTGCTGTTCTTGCTGATCAGCAAGTCGTTTCTCCAGTTCATCAACCCGTTTTACCAGTTTTTCAAGATTCCGGAAATGGATGTATGCTTTAATGTATTTTTCATGATCAAATGCAGGAGCCCCCATCACGATCTTCTTATCCCTGACGCTGGAAGATAAGCCTGACTGGGCGGCAATTTTCACTTCATCACCAATGGTGATATGCCCGCTGATCCCTACCTGCCCTCCGATCATACAGTTTTTGCCTACTTTGCTTGAACCGGCTATACCTGTTTGTGCTGCAATTACAGTATTTTCGCCAATGATAACATTATGGGCTACCTGGATCAGGTTGTCGAGTTTTACCCCTTTTTTTACTACTGTCGATCCCATAGTTGCTCTGTCAATGGTAGTATTGGCACCGATTTCAACATGGTCTTCAAGGATCACATTCCCTATCTGGGCAATCTTCATATAATTGTTGTCGCTCTGGGGGGCAAAACCAAAGCCATCTGCACCTATTACTGCCCCGGCATGAATTGTACAATCTTTACCGATGACACAATTTTCATAAATTTTTACACCCGGGTAGATAGTGGTATTGCTGCCGATGGTTACATTATCGGCCACATAGCAATGGGGATAGATCTTTACATGATCTCCTACCACCACGTTTTCGCCTATAACAACAAACTCACCAACGTAAATATCCTTGCCAGTATTTGCACGCTCATGCACAAATGCCAGCGATGAGACACCCTTCTTCTGTGGCAGACTTTGCTGATACAAATTTAACAATCCTGCAAGGGCCTGGTAAGCATTTTCAACCCTTACCATTGTTGCTGATATTGGTTTTTCAGGTTTAAAATCCTTGTTTACCAGAACAATGGAAGCTCCGGTTGTATAGATGTAGGGTGTGTAATTAGGATTGGCAAGAAAAGAGAGGCTTCCGGGTTGTGCCTCTTCAATTTTTGAAACCGTGCTAACCGATACGGTATCATCACCTTCTACTTCACCTTTAAGGTAATCGGCAATTTGTCTTGCTGTAAATTCCATGAAAAGTTGTATTTAAATTTTATTGAATATATACTAGACGCTGTGAAAACAAAAAAGTTAAACTGTTTGATGAATTTTTATGCCTTATCCCATATTTCTTTCGGGTAACAGATGTAAAATTTCTTAACGGGATTTGATAAAACCCTGATATTGAGCTGATCAGATATTTCGGCCATATCGCTCACCTGCCCGTTCTTTTGCAGTATCCAGATGTTTCCCACACCAGGATCATAGGCATTGTTTTCGGTTTTACCCAGGATAACAAAGTGATCCACTTCGTTTTCTTTCAGGTCAAAAAGATCAGCCGTGCGACTTTTTATCTCATCAATGTAGCTGACTTCAAACTCCTCCTTTTGCAGTTCGATTCTGAAAAGTTTTCGTGCTACCAGCCGCTGGCATAAAAGGGCCAGAACCTTGTCGCTGTGGTTTGCCCATACTTTTACTGAAGAAAAGACATCGTAGTCATCCAGCAATGCAAAGGTATCCAGCAATTGAGGTTCGGCCAGAAAATCTTGCCCTGAATAGGATTTATGCAGGAATTCTTTCAGTGCAGGAGTGGCAAACAGCTCTTGTCCCTGCATGGCAACCTGTTTGGCACGCTGCAATATAGTGATGAGCAGCTGCTCGGCAGAAATAACGGTTTTATGTAGATAAACCTGCCAGTACATCAGACGTCGGGCGATAACAAATTTCTCAAGGCTATAAATCCCCTTTTCATCAGTAACAAGCTTGCCTTCTGCCAGATTCAGGGTTTTTATAATCCGGTCATAACTAACGACTCCCTCGGATACTCCTGTAAAAAAACTGTCGCGGTTGAGATAGTCAAGTCGGTCCATATCCAGCTGACCACTTACGAGGTGATGAAAAAACCTTCGATAATAGGTATTGCTGAATATTTCCAACGCCAGGGAAATGCCTTCAGGATGAAGTGGTTTTAACCTCTCCATAAATAACCGGGTGAAGTCCTCATGGTCCAGATCCTGAACAAGGGTATTTTCAAGGGCATGAGAAAAGGGTCCGTGCCCGATATCATGCAGCAGAATTGCAAGAATGGCACCCTTTTTTTCTTCATCACTTATGGGATGCCCCTTTGATTTCAATGTTTCAATGGCCTGATCCATGAGATACATGGCCCCCAGAGCATGATGAAACCGGGTGTGCAATGCGCCCGGATAGACAAGATGAGTGAGGCCCAGTTGCCTTATGCGGCGCAATCGCTGAAAATACGGATGCTCAAGAACATCAAAAACGTAGGCATCGGGCACATTGATAAACCCGTATACCGGATCATTGAATATTTTTAATTTGTTGCTTGCCAGTTCACTCATAACATTTTCTGCACAAAATCCAACTTCAATATCATATCCTTATTTAACCTGCAAACCTACACAATTTTATCCACCCCGGCGATCAGGAATGTAAAAAAAGGTGTATTTGCAAATTATGTATTGTTTTGACAAGCATAAATCACAATTTATCCTTACATTTGTTATGACAACCAGGTTCAGTTAATTGGTTCCTGACAAGCAATAAACAGAAGATTCTCCGTTTACTTAATAGTCTTTAAAGCAGCTGGTAAATATACCTTTGGGAAGTTTCAACCCCTGCCATGGACATCTTAAAGTAAAATGATCTTTAACAAAAAAGTATTCTGATGAACATTAAAATATTGTGGGCCGACGACGAGATAGATCTACTTAAACCTCATATTATCTTTCTTGAGCAAAAGGGTTACCAGGTATCAACAGCGCAAAGTGGCGATGAGGCGCTTGACCTGATTTTTTCCAATAACTTTGATATCGTTTTTCTGGATGAGAATATGCCTGGGCTGAGTGGACTGGAGACCCTGAGCAAGATTAAAAACAAGCAACCCCGCCTTCCCGTGGTAATGATAACCAAGAGCGAAGAGGAGTCGATCATGAACGAAGCCATCGGCAGCAACATTTCCGACTACCTTATTAAACCTGTAAATCCCAACCAGATCCTGCTTTCGCTGAAAAAGAACCTTGAAAACAAGAAGCTCATGAGCGAAAAGACCAGCCTTGGGTACCAGCAGGAATTCAGACAGATCAGCATGGACATTACCAACCGTCCTGACCTGGATGCATGGGAGGAGATCTACCGTAAAATAATTTACTGGGAACTGGAACTTGACAAATCCCAGGATGGCGGTCTGGAAGAGATCTTTAAAATGCAGAAATCAGAAGCCAATACGGTTTTTTGCAAGTTTGTAATGGAGAATTACCAGGACTGGATAAATGGTAAAGCCCCCGAAAGGCCCTCACTCTCGCACCTGGTAATGAGAGAAAAAGTACTGCCCTTGCTTAAAAGCAATGAGGAGCAGTTTTTTCTGATCGTAATTGACAACCTTCGTTTTGATCAATGGAAAATTCTACAGCCGGTAATAGAGAATTATTACCGTGTGGAGCAGGAGGAAATTGTTTACAGCATTTTGCCAACAGCAACCCAGTATGCGCGCAATGCATTTTTCTCAGGTTTGCTGCCCTCAGAAATAGAAAAACGCTTCCCGAAATTCTGGGTTGGTGAGGGTGACGAAGGAACCCGAAACCAGTTTGAATCAGAGCTTTTTGGTGAGCAACTTAAAAGGCTGGGAGCACAAATACCTTACAACTACCATAAAATCCTTAATCTGTCGGCAGGAAAGAAAATGCTGGAAAACCTCAGCAACTACACCAACAAGAAGCTGAATATCCTGGTTTATAACTTTGTGGATATGCTATCCCACGCCCGCACCGACATGGAGGTGATCAAGGAACTGGCCGATGACGAAGCAGCTTACCGCTCCCTTACCCTGTCATGGTTTGAGCATTCCCCCTTGCTGGAGATGATCCGTTTTCTGCAGCAAAAAAAGATCAGCATTATCCTTACCACCGACCATGGCTCCATTAAGGTTTCACATCCCACAAAGGTTACCGGCGACAGAAACACCAACACCAACCTTCGTTACAAAACAGGCCGAAACCTGCAGTATAACGCCAATGAGGTTTATGAGATACGCAATCCACAAGACATCTTTTTGCCACGCACCAACATAAGCTCCTGCTACATTTTCGCCAGGGAAGATAGCTTTTTCGCCTACCCAAACAACTACAACTACTATGTAAATTATTACAAGAACACCTTTCAGCATGGTGGTATTTCTCTGGAAGAGATGCTGGTGCCATTTGTTTATCTTAAATCCCGCTAATATTTATTGACTCCCCTATGAACGAATTAAAAGAACATTTTGATGAAACCCAGTTGCCCGAAGTAGCAAAAAAGCTACTTGAGCTCAACCCTGATAAACGCATCTTTGCTTTTTATGGAAAAATGGGTGCAGGTAAAACGACCCTGATCAAAGAGATCTGTAAGCAGCTGCAGGTAACCGACATTGTTGGAAGCCCAACTTTTTCCATTATAAATCAGTATATTACCGCCCACGACACCAATATATACCATTTCGATTTTTACAGGATGAAAAAAACCGAGGAGGTTTATGACATTGGTTATGAAGATTATTTTTTTAGTGGTGAATATTGTTTTCTGGAGTGGCCTGAAAAGATTGAGGAATTGCTCCCGGCAGACTGTCTGAGAGTTTACCTTGAAGAACAGGAAGGATTACGGCAGATCTGTTACAAGACTGAAATAACTACTACATAAATATTCCAAGCTATGCAAAGAAAAAGTCCGGAGTATATGTTTTTCGGCTCGTCGGGTAAGCTACTGCCCCAGGAAGAAACCCTGGAGGTAAGAAAGCGAAAGAACAGGTTAACCATCGGGATTCCCAGGGAAGTAACCTTTCAGGAAAACAGAATTGCCCTGGCTCCTGAAGCAGTTGCGCTGCTTTGTCAGAATGGCCACCGGGTAATGCTGGAAAAGAATGCCGGAGCCAATGCCCATTTCCCCGATACTGAATACAGCGAGGCAGGGGCAGAAATTATTTACGAAACGGAAGAGGTTTACAAGGCCGATATTATCCTCAAAGTGGCCCCCCCAACCGAAAATGAGATCAAGTTTTTGAAAACCGGACAAACGCTCATGTCAACCATTACGCTTCCGGTTCAAAAGAGCTCCTGGTTCAAGGCCCTTATGGCCAAAAAGATCAATGCCATTGCTTTTGAGCTGATCAAAGATAAAACGAACACCTTTCCCCTGGTGCGAAGCATGAGCGAAATTGCCGGAAACACCTCCATCCTGATTGCCGCGGAATACCTGTGCGACAAAAAGCATGGCAAAGGACGTATGTTTGGTGGATTCTCAGGCATTACACCCACTGAAGTAGTCATTCTTGGAGCGGGCACGGTTGGTGAATTTGCCCTGCGTGCTGCCATGGGCCTGGGCGCCCTGGTAAAAGTTTTTGATAATTCGGTTTATAAGCTCCGCAGGCTTCAGAACAATTTCAATACGCGAATCTTTACCAGTATCATTCAGCCCAAAGTATTGCTCAAAGCCCTGCGAACAGCTGATGTGGTAATTGGTGCAATTCACTCACCCTATGGCAAGTCGCCAGTGGTAGTAACTGAAGAGATGGTAGCACAAATGAAGTATGGATCTGTGATTGTTGATCTGAGCATTGACCAGGGAGGATGCATTGAAACATCAAGGGTTACCAATCATGCTGATCCGGTATTTAAGAAACATGATGTTACCCATTATTGTGTACCCAATGTTGCTGCCAAAGTACCCCATACTGCTTCCTATGCCTTCAGCAATTTCTTTGCTCCGGTCATTCTGGGTATCGGTGAATACGGGGGAATTGTAAACATGCTCAAAAATGAAAGCGGAGTAAGACATGGTGTCTATATATTCAACGGTACGCTCACCAATCAATACATCGGAGAATACTTCCGGCTTCCTTATCAGGACATCGAATTGCTTATGGCAGCGTTTCAATAGCAGTTTTCTTATTAACCAGTTGATTTTCTTTTGCCATTTGATAAACAACAAAACACATCATGAAAAAACACCCTTACAATCTTAAAACACTTCTGTTATTCGTTATTCTTTCCGCTGTTTTTTGCAGCCAGGCTGTTTATGCCCAGACAGAGGCCTATCTTAAAAAGGAATTTCACACCTCCTCAGGTGATCTTCTACCTTATCGCATTCTCTACCCAGAGAATATGGATCATGGTAAAACCTATCCTGTGGTTCTTTTTTTGCATGGAGCCGGCGAACGGGGAAATGACAACGAAAAGCAACTGGTTCATGGATCGGAAATGTTTTTAAGAGAAAACATCAGAAGAGATTACCCTGCTATCGTCGTTTTCCCGCAATGTCCGGAAGAGATATGGTGGGCACCGGGAGAAGTGCTCACGGGTGTAAGGACAAAAACCTTTGAGTTCCCTGAGGAATCTTATCCTCCCAGCAAACCCATGCAGTGGGTTATTGAGCTTATGGAAGAGATCATCGCAAAGCCTTACACCAACACGCAGCAACTTTATGTAATGGGATTATCCATGGGCGGATTCGGAACGTTTGACCTGTTGCATCGCCGGCCCGACTGGTTTGCAGCAGCTGCTCCCATTTGTGGTGGCGGAGATCATAACAAGGCACCTTTGTATGCCCGGAATACCAGTTTCTGGATATTTCATGGCAGCGACGACATGGTGGTGCCTGTGGAAGGTTCTGTTATGATGAAACGTGCCATAAAAGAGGCAGGCGGAGAAGTTAAATATACCGAATATCCGGATGTAGGCCACAACAGCTGGGACCCTGCCTTTGAAGAAGAGAACCTGATCCCCTGGCTTTTCAGCAATCGCAAATCGGACTAAAAGCCGGCAGTAAAGAGCTATAAATAAAAAACAGCGTTGAGATATAAATTTCAACGCTGTTTTTGTTGTGACTTGGCTGGGGCTCGAACCCAGGACCCCATCCTTAAAAGGGATGTGCTCTACCAGCT
>SLIL01000288.1 GCA_007135645.1 Bacteroidales bacterium | reverse complement strand
GGTATCGGGATTTCGCTCCGCTCAATTTTTCATTCTTCATTCTTCATCCTCCATTCTTCATTCTTCATTCTTCATTCTCCATTCTTCATTCTTCATTCTCCATTCTCCATTCTTCATTCTTCATTCTTCATTCTTCATTCTCCATTCTTCATTCTTCATTCCTCATTCTTCATTCCTCATTCTCCATTCTCCATTCTCCATTCTTCATTTAATTAAGTGACAGCGAAATATAAAAGTTGAACAATCCGTTTCTGGCATCCGGAAATGTATAGGTAGTATCCAGAAAAGATTTTTCTTTTCCAATTTTGCTTAACCCCAGCAGGTATCGCATCCCAATTGAAATAGATGCAATATCGATGCCTGCCCCTAAAGCAAACCCCGTTTCAAGTCGCTTAAAATCACTGGTATCCAGGTTTTGCTCAAAGTCAAATAGTGAAACATTCTTCATGTGCTCCACCTTTCCATTTATCAGAAAAGAAGCAAAAGGGCCTGCATGAACATTAAAATTTGGGGTCATATTTACCATTAAAAGTACTGGCAATTCGATGTAATTGAAGGTGTATCGTACCTGGCCGGTTGCAATAAGGTTGTCGTAGGTAACATCTGCCCCTTTTATTGTGAAATACAACTCAGGTTGAATCGAAACCATGCCCGCAACAGGTAATTTACCGTAAAAACCAATATGATACCCGGTAATAGCACTCGTATTGTCCACATCCTTTGCAAATAATGTTGAGTAGTTAAAACCTCCTTTTATCCCAAGACGCACCTGTTGAACATCAATAGTTCTTTGCATTGTCTGGGCTTTTACAGCAAACTCTGTTGAGCCAGCCAGCAATAGAGAAACAGCCAATAATCTGAGAATTGTGTTCATGGTATTGTTTTTTGTGCGTTGTTATTATATTCAACTCACAAAACTACTCCACCCTTATCTGAAAAGTGTTACATGTATTACGAAATAAGTTGCATGATTCACACATACAAACCAGTAAATCTTCTATCGCTCCTGAAAAAGATGGATAAACCCTTTTTATAGCATGTCATGCTTCATTTCTATATCACCCTGAAAGCATGTTGCAGTTCAAACTGGATTAGGGACTTTTTTTGATTTAGGGTTGCATTATAACCAGGTTACAGTTATATCTTTGCATTTTGATCACTTATGCTAAAACAGATCAAAGAAAACAACAAAAATCATTAGTATATGCCAAAACCAACCACCACCGAATATGTTGCCCGCATCAACCGTACTTTCGATTATATCGAAGCCAACCTGGCAAAACCTTTCACATTGCAGGAACTGGCTTCCGTGGCTAGTTTCTCAAAGTTCCATTTCAACCGCATCTTCTGCGCTATGGTGGGCGAAACGCCCTTTAGTTTTATCAATCGGGTGCGCATTGAACGGGCTGCTACGCTGTTGCTATCCCCCGGATTTGAAACGGTTGCCGATGTGGCATTCAAGGTAGGATTCACTGATCCATCGGTGTTTTCAAGGTACTTTAAGAACCATTTCCAGCTCTCCCCAACCCAATATCGGGCACAAAAAAAGCACAATAGCAATATTGGTCAAGAGGATAGCAACCATGGTAAAACCAATCTGGAATCAGCAGGGTACTTTTGTTCCCGTACTCAAACATTTAAATGGAAAAATACCATGGAACTAAACAAAAGTATCGAGATCAAGGATCTCCCGAAGATGAACCTGGCTTATATTCGCCACACCGGCCCCTACCAGGGAAATGAAAATCTTTTTGAAGGGTTGTGGAACCGGCTGTTTGCCTGGGCAGGCCCGCGCAATCTTATTGGCGGACCTGATTTTAAATCGCTGATCATCTACCATGATGATCCCAACATTACCGACGAGAACAAATTGCGCATGAGTGTGTGCATAACCGTACCTCAAGGCACCAAAACAGATGGTGAGGTAGGAAGCATGGAACTGGAAGCAGCCCGCTATGTGATTGCCCGTTTTGATGTGGACGCAACGCAGTTTGGCCAGGCCTGGCAGTGGCTTTACGGACAGTGGTTCCCACAAAGTGGCTACCAGCCCGACGACAAACCCTGCTTCGAGATGTATCCCGAAGAACCCAAAGATAGCCGGTTTATCGTGGATATCTGTGTGCCGGTAAAGCCGTTGTAAGTATGCATGGGGGTGCGACTCTGAGTCAAACCCCCACTATTTTCAGTAAATAAACATCTGGTGCTTGGACCGGGCGAAACTTTTTGAGTCTGGGCGTAAATTTAAATAAACCAACAACCATTGTATTCTAAACATCATTAGGAACTCTCAAATTCCCTTACGATTTTCATAAAAAAGCCTGTGTACTTCATTATGTATGGGCTTAAATTTTATTCTGTCCACCCTTTGTCCACCCCTGAAATTAGGAGGATTGCTTTTTTGAGAAGTAACTTTATTAAAACAAAAATGAAAATATAGGCCAGGAAATCAGGACTATATCATCATATATTTTTTAGTTACTAACTCCTAAATTTTTTGAGCTATGAAATCAATCTTTTGTTACTTTTTTCCCTTGCTTCTGCTTTTTATCTCATGCAATAAAAATGATGATGAAACCCTTACCTTCGAAGATGTGATTGCCCATGGAGGTGGTTTTGAACCGGTCACTACTTCTGAGCAGCCCGTAGATGAAGAAACTTCTGTTGAGATCATTAACGGTGACGTCTGGAACTGTACCACCATTACTTATGATGCTATGGCCCCAGGTGGTGGCGACAATGGATTCCCCTTGTTTAATCCCAATGCTTCGGTAATTTATCCGGGTAGCTTATTACAGGGAAATTCACTCAGAAAAGCCACACCCGATGTTATCGCGGTAGAACGGGCCGGTGGGACGATTTCTTATGATCTGGTAAATGGAAATATATCGTCATTTTTTTCAGTGGATAAGGTGACAAAAAGTTCCATTCAAAATGCCATGAACCAGATCATTGCCAATTCACCTCCCGATTTACCTGCCAATTTTGTATTCAACTACAGCCAGGTACAAAGCGAAAGGGCGCTTGCACTTAAATTGGGAATTGATTATGAATCAGCGTTTACCAGTATCAGCGGCAACTTTGGCTTTAGCAGTGGTTCAAACCTAAACCGTATTGTTGTTGAACTCAATCAAAGCTTTTACACCATGAGTTTTGATATTCCTACCAGTCTAGACGGGTTATTTGATCCGAATGTTACCCCTGCCGATCTTGCAAAATATGTTCAGCCTGGCAATCCGGCAACTTATATATCCGATGTCACCTATGGCAGGATATACTACATGCTCATTGAATCCACCTCGTCTTACACAGAAATGGAGGCAGCGGTGAGTGCCTCTTTCAGTGGCGTTGTAGCTTCGGCAAGTGCAGATATTTCGGGACATTCACTTAACACATTAAGCAACCTTAAAATTAAAGTGTTGGCATTTGGTGGTGAAGCTACTACTACGATGCTTACCATCGGCGAAACCAATTTAAACAACCTTGTTACCTTACTTGCAGAATCCACAACCATTTCCACTGGTGTTCCCATCAGTTATGTGGTTCGCAGCGTTTACAATAACCAGATTGTTAGTGTGCAGCTTGCAACTCAATATGATGTTACTGAATGTACTCCTGCAGCTCCGGGGGGCGAGCCGCCATATACTGCTCACTGGAGAGGGAATGTGCTTTCGAAACTGGGTCCGGTAGGTGCAGCCTTTTCTGGTGAAGGCACCGAGTTTTATCTCATCAACCAGGCAGGCGATCAGTATATGGTGAGCAATGTGGGCTCTTTGGAAGGGCCGTTCCACATAAGCAATCTGGGTACAGGCACACCACCGTTTAACATCGGTGCCGCATGCCGCATTGAAGGTAATCAGGTAGAAAGTAGCTGGGTCATGGTCGTTGATGTAACCGGCTCCCAGTATTCCTATCTGAGAGGAGATGGCTCCTGGAGCACACAAATTACACCCATTTCAAACCTGGCTGAAGGAAACAATCCTTTTGCCATCAATGGAATAGGGGCCATGTTTTTCAGACATAGGGACCCCAATGGGCCTTTGCAAAGATGGATATTCAACAAGGATGGCACCCATTACGCTCTATATAGAAACAATCCGGATAGCTTTGGAGATGTGACGGAAGTAGCAGGTTCAGGATGGCAATTGCCATTTTCACCCGAAAAAGTTGGTGCGGGGATAGGATTTTTCCTTGGCGTAAATCGGTTTTTTATCGTTTTTGATCATACCGGCACCCAATATGCTGTGCATGGACCCTTATATGGGGCAGGACAAGAAAGTATAGGGCCGTTTGATCTTTAATTGATCTCTCAACATCCTTTAATCTCCATCGGTTGGGAATAAAGCATTTTTCTGTAAATTTATAGGAGATTGACATTCAATGCAATACTCAGATAAATCTATATCCTTATGAAAAAATACATCTTCTCAGCGGTATGGGTTATTTTGCATATCCCGCAGTGGAACTATGCACAAACTGCCCAAATCGACAGCCTGCTGCAGGTTTACGCACACCAGCCAGACGACATAACCAAATTTGGCACACTTACACACCTGATCAATGCATTCATGTATCGCGATCCGGATCGGTCATTGGCTTTTGCCCGGGAAAAACTTAACATGACCCGCGATCTTGAATTACAGGATTGGGAAAGCAGTGTAAGTATTAAAATAGGGGTATTAAAGAATAACCAGGATCAATACGATTCAGCAAAATACTATTTTAACCAGGGTTATCATCTTGCCTTGATGACAGGAGATTCACGTCGTTTAATGCTGGCAGTCAACGGACTGTCTGCAACAAACCTGAGCATTGGAAATTTTGCTGCTGCCGATTCACTCAATGATATTATCATAGAAATCAATATTCAGAAAAATGATAACTATCTTCTGGCTATTGCTTATACCATGAAAAGCCTGATCAATGAGAAACAGGGCAATTTCAATATTGCTTACAACTATGCCCTGAAAGGTTTGCGATTGATGAAAGAATTTGACAAACCCGTTCGCATGGCCGATATTTTAGTTCAGCTGGCCGGAATTGAGAAGATTATGGGTAACATTCCAGATGCCATTGAGCATAGCAAGGAAGCCCTTGATGTTTACCGAACTCATGGTGATCTTAAGTACCAGGCTCAACTGCTGGGAAATCTGGGCGATCTTTTCATTATTCAGGGGAACTATAATGATGCCCTGGAATTTTTGCAACAGAGGGCAGCCAAAGCTGAAAGAGCAGGCAATCTAAGTGGCAAGGCCGGTGCATTAAACAGCCTGGGTAAACTTTTTATTTTACAGAATCGATACCCACAGGCACAAAAAGAACTTGAAGTTGCCCTTGAAATTGCTTCCGACATTGGCGATCTGCCAGGAAAAGTCAAAATATTGAACACCTTGGGTTTATTATACAATGAAACCAATAATCCGCAAAAAGCTTTGCAATATTTAAACGAATCCATTGGGATTTCCGAGCAGCTTAATCTACGACCCGATAAAAGCATAGCCTATCTTGAACGATCAGTAAGTAATGAAAATATAGGTATGTACCAGTTGGCATTAGCTGATTTTAAGGTTCACAAGGAACTGTCTGATAGTATTTTTGCTTCTGAAAAACTCCAGCAGATCGAAGAATTGCGCATCATTTATGAAACGGAAAAAAAAGACCAGGAAATAGAAATACAAAGATTTCAGATTGAATTGCTCGCCCAGAAAGAAAGCAATAGCAGAATTAAAATTTTGCTTTTAGTCATATTGCTGGTTTCATCCATTGTCACTGTTTTTATGGTTTTGGTGGCTCTTCGCCAGAAACTAAAAAGAAGAAAACTGGAGCATGAAATTACCCACAATACGCTGACGCTTAAAAAGAGGGAAATTACTACACAGGTGCTACATATCGCCCAAAAAAATAATCTGTTGAAAGAGTTGAAAGAGATGATCCTTGAACTGAAAAGTGAATGCCCCAACAGTAACCTTCAAAAGAAAATTATCAACAAGATCAATATTGATATCAACAATGAACATTCATGGGAGCATTTTCAAAGCTATTTTGAGGACCTTCACAAAGGGTTTGGGCAAAAGATCAGGGAGGTTGCCCCAGAATTATCTCCGGGTGAATTAAGACTGATCGCGTTGATAAAGATGGACCTGAATTCACAGGAAGTGGCCAGTGTTTTGAATATTTCGCAGGAAGGCATTAAAAAAGCAAGATACCGCCTGCGAAAAAAACTGGGCATTGAAACTGCTGAATCACTTGAAGGCTTTCTTAATAGCTTCAGGTTCTCCTGATCAAAACTTCTGGCAATTGGCTATTTGATGCTTTTTATTTTGACTTTTCTAATAACTTTCTAATAAAAGCCTAATACCTTTCTAATAGGTGCTACCTGGAATTGAAGATAATTTTGCAACCTGAATGAATCTGATTATCAAGTCAATCAAATTTAGGTATGCAACTCAACGACGAAAAAACAATCTGGCTGGAGGATCTCTCTGACAAAGAGAAGGCCATGAAACTGGTGCCTGCGCTGCAAAAAATGCCTGTGGTGGAGGTTGCTGAAATTTTGCAGGAGCTGGAAAATGAACAGTTGATTGATCTGTTGCCCTTGTTTACAACTGAGCAACAGGGTTATATTTTTTCTGAATTTGATATTACCCGTCAGCTCGATTTTTTTCAGCACACCAGCCGCAAACGCTTTGCCCGCATTTTCGAGAATATGGTTTCCGACAGCAGGGCCGACCTTTACCAGCATTTTACCCAGCAGGAACAAATATCCTTTCTTCCCTATCTCTCCAAAGCTACCCGGGAGGATGTACTGAAGCTCAGTTCCTATGAGCCTGAATCTGCCGGGGGTATCATGAGCACCGATTTTGCCACTGTAAGGGAAAACCGTACCTGTGCCCAGGCTATTGATAAAGTTCGCAGCGATGCCCCTTCCAACAAAATGGTCTATTATATTTATGCCGTTGATACCGAAATGAAACTCCAGGGGTTTCTTACCCTTAAAGACCTGATCCTGGCTGATCCCGATACACTGGTGTCCGATATCCTGTTCCGTGATTTTGCTTATGCAACCCTGGATGAAGACCGTGAGTCGGTGGCAAAAAAGATTGAAAAATATGATCTGGTGGCCATTCCTGTTGTCAATGATCAGAACCAGCTTATGGGAATTGTCC
>SLIL01000355.1 GCA_007135645.1 Bacteroidales bacterium | reverse complement strand
GCACCACTTTTTTATCCATAAGGTTGCTGATGAGCGAAAAGACTTTCTGTTGCCCCGTGATCTTGCTTACATCGCTCAGCGACAAGGTGTTCTGTATTTCCAGTGCTTCGGCCACCAGGTATTCCTTTTCGTTGAGATGCTCCAGCTTGCCATCAAAGTCAGGGTTGAGGGTGATTTTTGTTTCGGAAGCCAGTTTCATGGCCGGGGGCAGAGCCGCGTTCATCACTTCACCCGGAGTGCACATATAATAGTCTGCAATCCATTCCCAAAGCTGAAACTGGTGCTCCTGCAGAACAGGTATTTCATCCAGTACCGATAAGATATATTTCACATTATACCCCTGGGGCGCCCGGTGATGCACTTTTCTTACCAGGCCTGAGTAGATCTTTCTGGGGCCAAAGGGCACCACAACCCTTACTCCGGGCTTTACCAGATCATTCATTTCTGCCTGCACCCGATAGGTAAAGTAACCGGGCAAGGGTAAAGGTAAAACGATATCGGCAAAAAGAGTAACCATTATCAGTCACCCATACATATCCCCACGCCTCTGGCTGTTTTAACCAGGTCGGAAGAAGGATCTACGAAGTTGTAATGGGCAATGGCTTCGTTAAAGGGTACCGAAACAATATTGGGATGGCGATAGGCCACCATCTGGCCAAATTTCCCTTCGAGCACCATTTCAAAAGCCCTTACACCAAATTGTGTAGCCAGCACGCGGTCGTATGCGATGGGTGTACCTCCGCGCTGCAGGTGGCCTAAAACCGTTTCGCGCATGTCTGTCTGCAGCCCTCCTTCTTTGAGTTCTTTCATCAGTTTGGTGGCTACCCCGCCAAGGCGAACATTTTTATACCCGGTTTCGGAACTTTCTTCGTAATACATATCTCCTTCCTTGGGCTTGGCCCCTTCTGCCACAACAATAATGGCGAAGCCACGTCCTTTGTCAAAGCGTTGGTATATTCGTTCTACCACCTTGGTAATATCATAGGGAATTTCGGGGATAAGGCACACATGAGCACCACCTGCCACGGCAGAATGGAGTGCAATCCATCCGGCATAGCGGCCCATAACTTCCAGAATGAGTACACGGTTATGGCTGGCAGCAGTGGTAACCAGTTTATCAACTGCAGTGGTGGCTTCCTGCACGGCAGTCTGGAATCCGAAAGTAAAATCGGTAGCCGAAAGGTCGTTGTCAATGGTTTTGGGAACACCAATGATATTGAGCCCCTTTTCGTAAAAACGCTGGGAGATGGACTGGGAGCCGTCACCGCCAATGTTTATTACGGCATCTACACCCAGAAACTGTAACCTGCGGATCATTTCATCGGAGCGGTCAGCACTTCCCCAGGTGCCATCGGGGTTTTTTATGGGCCATGCAAAGGGGCCACCCTTGTTGGTGGTTCCGATGATAGTACCTCCACGAATATGGATGCCTCCTACTTTTTTATCATCCAGAACCAGTATTTCATTGGGTTCATTTAATATTCCATCAAAAGCATTTATACTTCCTATTACTTCCCAGTTCTTCTCCTGTGAAGCCCTCAGGGTAATGGCCCTGATCACGGCATTTAGTCCGGGGCAGTCGCCCCCACCGGTGGCAATCAAAACTCTTTTCTTCATTTTCTTTCTTTTATTAAACTAAATAAAAAAGCAAAATATTATCCGGTAAAGGAACCGGTAAAATTTTGCCTGGTTTATGTTTTTTACAAAAAATATTTCAAGATAAATTCGGACAAAGGGGAAACAGGAACTAAAATGGTTGCGGGGAGTTTGCCTGGGGAAACTTTCTCTTTCACCTTCCATTAGGAAGGAAAAAGGAAAAATTTGCCGACAATGAGCATTTGCAGAATGGAAAACCAATACAAGTACTGAACTTTTCATTTGCTTACAGTCAATGTCAACTGTTCGGCAAATTTCCTTTTTTTCCTAAGTTTGCGTGTTTCACAACAAGCATATCACCCTTAAATCCGGGAACAAATCTTAGCTGTCATTAAGACTTGCACCCTTTGGATAAAAACAACACATTTTTACCCAATTTATCAAAACACACGCAAAGGTATAAAAATATTTTTTATACCCGACATTTCAATGTTAAGAAATTGTTAACTAATGCGCCTTTTTGATTGTTTTGTTGGATCCTTTGGCCTCGATTTATCCCTGTTATCCCTGGGTCTGGTTGTTTCCTTATGTTTCATAGTTCCTTTATAGAGGTCATATCCCAGGAACCTGCACTCCAGCTGCCCGTTGAACACCAGTTTCTGGGTATGATGGCGCAGGCCGATTTTGTGGGTGAGGGCCTTGTCGGGGCTGATGATCCAGGCATTAAACCCGGTATAGAGATGCTTAAGTGCCGTGCCAATGCTACCATAGTAATCCTTGATGTTGTCGCTTTGCAGTCGCCGTCCATAAGGGGGATTAAGAATGATCATCCCTTTGCTGTGAGCAGGCCGGGCATTGAAAAAGTCTTTCTTCTCCAGTCTAACCCTGCCCAGCAAACCAGCCTCCATCAGATTTTGCCTTGCCGCATCCATACTACTGTTGTTTACATCAGACGCAATGATTTCGGGCATGGATTGGGTATTCTGGCTCTGGCGTGCCTGTTCCCTGAGGTTTTCCCACATGGGAGAATCAAAATCGTTCCAGTGTAAAAAGGAAAAGTTTCTGCGGAACAATGCCGGAGCCATGTTCAGGGCCAGCATCCCTGCTTCAATGCTGAAGGTGGCACTTCCGCACATGGGGTCATAGAGGGGTGATTTCTTATCCCACCCTGAAAGCATGATCAATCCTGCCCCCAGCACCTCATTGAGAGGTGCCGGAACATTCTTCCTGCGGTATCCTCGTTTAAACAAGGGTGCTCCGCTGCTATCAAGCGATACCGAGCATTGGTCCTTGTTTACAAAAACATTGATCTTTATCTGGGGGTCATCGGTATCAACACTGGGCCGTGTACCGGTTTTATCCATAAAATAATCCACAACGGCATCTTTGGTACGCTGGGCAAGGAAGTGGGTGTTGGTAAACTCTGAATGAAATGCCAGGGCATTGATGGCAATGGTCTTGTTTACCGAGAACACCTGGTCCCATTGATATTCCCTGAGGATATCGTAGTACTCCTGCTGGGTAGTGAAGGAAAACTCAAACAACGGCCTCAGAATAGTGAGTGCCGTGCGCGACCAGAGGTTTACTTTGTACATAAGCTCTTTGTCCCCTTCAAATTCAACGGCCCGCCGTAATTTCTTAATGTTGGCAGCACCCAGGTCGGCCAGCTCTTTTTCCAGCACTTCTTCTAGTCCTGCAAGGGTTTTTGCAATTAAAACCGGAGATTCTTGTTTCAATGTTGTGGATTTTATAAATGGATTGTTTATTGAATTTTTCCATTGATGATGACCGTTTCCACCTTGTTGCTGCCATAGGAATAGGGCATAAATGCATAGGTGGGAATGCGTTTGGTGATGAAAACACTGGCCTTTTTACCCAAAGATATGGTCCCCAGCTCTTCCTGCAGATCCATGGCATAAGCCCCATTGATTGTAACGGCATTGATCACCTCTTCGGGCAGCATTTTCATTTTGATGCAACCCAGCGACATCACAAACTGCATATTGCCCGAGGGCGATGAACCAGGGTTGTAATCGCTGGCCATGGCCAGAGGCAGCCCGGCATCGATCATTTTCCTTGCTGGGGGATATTCCATTTCGAGGAAAAATGCTGCGCCGGGAAGCAGACATGGCATGGTATCAGAATTGAGCAGGGTTTCGATTTCGTCTTCGCCGGTAAACTCAAGATGATCAACCGACAGGGCGTTGTATTTTACCCCTACCTGGATACCTCCTGAGAAATCGAGCTCGTTGGCATGGATTTTTGGCCTGAGGCCATGCTTCATCCCTGCCATAAGAATGCGGTCGGTCTCTTCCTGGGTAAAGAATCCCCTGTCGCAAAACACATCAATATAATCGGCCAGCTCTTCGCCTGCCACTTCAGGGATCATCTCATTAATGATCAGATCAACGTACTCGCCCTGCCGTCCCTTGTAATCGGCCGGCACGGCGTGGGCACCCAGGAAGGTGGATTTGATGGTGAGCGGGCTGAGTTCCTTGAGTTTGCGGATCACCCTCAGCATCTTCATCTCACTTTGGGTGGTAAGGCCATAGCCGCTTTTGATCTCAACGGCACCGGTACCAAACATTTTTATCTCTTCAAGTCGTTCCAGGGCCTGTTCCACCAGGGATAATTCTGAAGCATCCTGCAGCCTCTTTGCTGAGTTCAGGATCCCTCCTCCTCTTTTGGCAATTTCTTCGTAGGACAACCCCCTGATCTTATCAATGTATTCAATCTCCCTGCTTCCATCATAAACGATATGGGTATGTGAATCGCAAAATGCCGGAAAAACCATTTTGCCGGTTGCGTCAATCTCTTTTACATCGTTTTTGGTGGCCCGGGCATAGATGTCGCTCTGAATAAAAGTGTCCATTTTTCCAAATGCCCTGATGAGGCCGTCTTCCATATACAGGTAGGCATTTTTGAGGGTTTGAAGATCGGCCATATCTTTTCCGCTTACTTTCTGGCGCGAATCGTATTCTACCTGAACAAGCTCTTTGATGTTGCGGATCAATATTTTCATAGGTTGGATTTTAAGGGTTTTTTACACAAAAACAGGCCGTTGCCTGCTAAGACAGCATAGATAAAATAAGAGAACAAAGGTAGGAAAGATTTTGTTTGTGGTTTTCTGAAATTGAGTCCCCTTAAAATGATGATGATCCGTTATGCTATAAACCAGGCCGGCCACTGCAAAAAGCAATGGCCGGCATCAGGGTTATCTTGAATAAATATGGTTAAATCAGTTGAGTTCAACGGTGCTTACATCCACGGTGATCTCTTCCAGCCTCTGGGCCACCTCATCGGTCATGGATTCCTGGTAGCGCCCCCGGAGGTGCTCTGCAAAGAACTTCTCCATGGCTGCCACAAAGGCCATGCTATTGACCGGGCGTGCAAACCCGTGCCCTTCATCGGGGGCATTGAGGTATACTACCGGAAAACCGCGATCGCGTAGGGCCACGACAATCTGATCTGATTCAGCCTTAAGCACCCTGGGGTCGTTCTCTCCCTGCACCACCATAAGCGGTGCCACGATATTTTCGGCAGAATGCAGGGGTGAAGCCTTTTTGAGCCATTCCCTTCCCTCCTCGGTAGCAGGGTTGGCCATTCGGGCATGGAGTTCAAGGCTGTATCCTTCCCAGTAGGCAGGAATGGAGTTGAGCAGGGTGATCAGGTTGGAAGGCCCCACAAAGGAGACTCCTGCGGCATACAGATCGGGTGTAAAGGCGAGCCCGGCCAAAGTGGCATATCCACCATAGGAGCCGCCAAAAATACCGATCCTCTCGGGGTCAGCAATCCCCTTGTCGATAAGGTACTTTACCCCCCAGGTAATATCGTCCTGCATCAGCTCCCCCCATTGCTGGTTGCCGGCGTTTAGAAATTCTTTTCCAAATCCGGTTGAGCCCCTGAAGTTGGGTTGCAGCACGGCATAACCCCTGTTGGCAAGAAACTGTGCATAACCGTCGAATCTCCAGAAATCGCGTGCCCAGGGTCCGCCATGGGGCACCACCACCAGGGGCAGGTTCCTTTTACCAAATCCGCGGGGCTTGGTAAGGTAGGCCTGTATCTCCAATCCATCGGATGAAGGATAGGTAATGCTGGTCATGGGAGAAAGGTATTCGGGGGTGAGGTTGGGACGTGGGCGATACTGGTAAGTTAGTTTTCCGGTTTCTGTATCGTAGAGGTAAACGGTGCCGGGATCCACATCGGACCATGCATTCACCATCCAGAAACGCTCATCGCGCGTGGGGCTGAAGAAGGATACTTCCACATCGCCCAGCTTGTTTTTTACGGTGTTGTAATGTTGCTCAAAAGCTTCATTTTTAAAGTAGCGGCGTGTACGTTCATCGGTATAGGAGGTAAAAAGTACCTCGTGGGTTTTATCGGATACCACCAGGCTGCCGAAATCTGCCCTGTTTTCCGGATCTTTTTCCACCAGTTCCAGCTTTCCGGTTTCAATATCCATGAGATACAAAGAAAGGAAGTTCACATCGTCTCCCATATTGGAGACCATATAAAAGTGGCGGTTATCTTTTTTGAATGCAGAAGGATATGCCCTTTCGAGAACCGACCAGGAGTACAGGAGCGTTTCCCCGTCGGGATCCATACGCCATAGTTCATTGGTACCATCGGGCCTTGATCGGCTGGCCATGCGCAGGTTATCTTCATGATCAAAGATCCAGGAGGTGTACCGGTTGGTATTTTCCCTGATCTTCTGCAATTCACCGGTTGATATCCTGATGCTATAAAGGTCGTGCCATGCGCGGTCGCGGTGGTTCAGACCCACGAAGATCAGGTCGTGGTCTTTGCGGGAGGTATGGTAGATCTGTGCCCTTACCCCTTCCAGGTTGGTGATGTTGCGTGCCTGAGGGATCACACCCTCGGCGGCCTCTGCAGGATTTAACGCGTGGATGTTGAAATTTTCATCACCCCCTGTATCCATCACATACAACAGGTAGCGCCCATCGCGCGACCAGAAATACCCCATGATCGGCCTTGCTGTCTGGTTGGTTACCGGTAGGGCATCATCAAAGGAGGCGCCACGTGGTTTTACCCAGATATTACGGGTGCCTTCAAAGGGCCTCAGGAATGAGATGTAAGAGCCATCGGGCGACAGCTGTCCGCCGGCAATTACCGGATCGTCAAAAAATACCTCACGGTCAATGAGTGGAGGGATCTGTTCTGTTTTTACCATTTCACAAGCTTGCATGATCAATGCAAACATCAACATCAATAAAATAGGTTTTGTTTTCATGCTTAATTTTTTTGAGTTTCAACTTAGAGTCTGCTCCTTAAAGCATAATACCCTCATGCCTCTAAAAAAGAAAAATCGCAACCGGCTGAATTTGTGCGAACTGGAAAGATGTCTTTTTGCTAAACAATCTATATTATACTTTTCGGAGTGGGTTCAACGCATAAAGGTATAAATAAAAATAATGCTGTAATTTAAAATGTACGGCAGGGTGACTACAGGGAAGGGTAAATATCTTTTTTTTAGTGGCGGGTCACAGGAAGTGGCCCCGTCACTTACGGGATACCTGTAAGACCTGGAAGCATCCTATGGGATCTTCCAGCGTC